>JARRQQ010000425.1:0-4598 GCA_037381725.1 Sedimentisphaerales bacterium | reverse complement strand
CGTGGTCGTGGAAGCTGAGTCTTTGGCTTCGCACAGGAGTGTTGCGTTGTCCCACGTTTCGCAAGGCACCATGTCACCTTGTGTGTTCGGACGCTTCGGCATGAGATTGGACAGCACCGCGCGGACGTTCACGGGAATCCAGCCCGCTCGAAAAGGAAACGCACAAACGTGAGGGCCCAGATCGCCCATGCATCCGTACTCGCCATTGTATTGAACCGTCCGCTTCCAGTTGATGGGCTTAGCTGGGTTGAGATCGCTGCAATGCAAAAAGCCAACGTTGACCTCGATAATCGTGCCGAAGGCTTCGGCTTCGATCATTCGGCCGATTCTCTGTGCAGCGGGCAGGAACATGAACTGCGACGAGCATCTGACGAAGCAGTCCTGGTGCTCGCGGGCGCATGTTACGATCGTGCCGTTGGCCTTCTTGTCTATCCCGAACGGTTTTTCTCCCATCAAGTGCTTGCCGGCCTCCAATGCGGCACAGTAGAACTCCCGATGCAAATGGTGAGGAACCGAGATGTAAACGGCATCCACTTCGCGATTGTCCAGAAGCTCGCGGTAGTCGGCTGTAACCTGCTTGAGAGTCGGTATGTTATCCGTGAACCAGCGGACCTTTTCAGCGGAGATATCGCGACGGGAGATCGCGACGATTTCGGGGCGTATCCGCATCTTGGGCAAATGAAACCAGCGAGCCGCGGCGCTGGTGAATTCCCGCCCCATCATGCCGCAGCCGATCAGACCGAACCGAAGAGTTTCCATCAAGCGCTACCTATTCAATAACCATGCTTTGTATCCAAAGCCCAGTTATAGAAGATTCAGCCTCTTCGGTCAATTCTCGCTTGTATCTAGCTCGGCGCTCACGGCTCGTGACCCGTCGTTCATCTCTCCTCGACCCAGATCACGCGTGGGCGACCGTGGTCAGTCCCTCGCTGATGGCGTACTTCACGAGTTCCGCGATGCTCTCGATGCGCAGCTTCTTCATCAGTTGGCTGCGGTGCCATTCGATGGTCTTGGGGCTAACGTGCAAATCTCGGGCAATGACCTTGGTCGAGTTGCCCTCCGAGATCAGTTGAAGCACCTCCCGCTCCCTCTCCGTGAGCACGGAGTACACGGATCTTCCTGGGTTCGTCGTACGGTGGAGATATTCACTGATCACAAAAGTGCTGATCTGGGAGCTGAGATGCGTGCGGCCTGAAACGACGTCCCGGATGGCGCAGACGAGTTCCTCGTAGCTGCACGTCTTCGGCAGGAAACCGGACGCGCCGGCCTTGAGCATCTCGCACACGGAACGTCTGTCCGATCTGGCCGACAGGGCGATAACCTTGACGCTGGGCAGCTCGTGGACGATCTTCCGCGTGACTTCTATCCCATTGAGGTTGGGCATGGACGTTTCCGTGATGACCACGTCCGGAAATAATTCCTGCGTAAGCTCGGTTGCGCCCCGGCCGTCCGCCGCCTGGCCCACAATCTCGATATCGTTCTCCTGCTGAAGCAGAGCGCAGATGGCCTCGCGCACCACCGTATGGCTGTCCGCAAACAGTATTCGTGTTTCCATCGTCATCTCCATGGAGCTAAGTCGCAGCGCTTGCGCATCTAATGATTCGGCTTCTAAGTAGTGTATCGGCCTGATGGCAGCCGCCGCTTGCAGGGCAGATGCTCTACTCTCAGTGGCAAAAGGCGTGAATGTACCCGGGAATCGACTTGACTTGGCTGCGCCAAAACCTTGGCTTGCCGAGCCCCGAGTGCCGGGTCAAACGGGGCATTCCAGACCCGCTCTCCCCAACGTTTGCCAAACGCTGCAGCGGGCCTCGAAGCGACGTTCTTATCTTGAGGGAACAGATTCCTATGTGACCCGACTCCGATACGTAGCCGAGAAGTCTCGGTTGTTGTTTTTTGAGGGCAATACGGGCTTTTCACGCACGGTATGGGAAGTTTCTCAAAGAAATTACATTTTTCTCTTGATATATACTATTATCTATAGTACTTTTTACTAGAGTAGATGTGGTTGAGGTTGGTTTTACGATACGGAGGTCGCTTTATGAGCGATAAGCTGCTTGATGATTTGGGTGAGCTTCAGCGTGCGGTAATCGAGGCGGTCTGGGAGTTGAAAGAGGCAAGCGTTCATCAGGTTCGCAAACACCTGGCCCGCAGAAAAAAACTGGCGTACACGACGATTCTGACCGCGATGCAAAAGCTGGAGAAGGCCGGATGGCTCCGGCACCGGGCCGAGGGTAAGGTCTATATCTACTCGCCGACCCGGACCCGGGAAGAGGCCGGCGCCAACTCGGCGCGAAAATTCATCGAGCGTGTATTCGACGGCGACGCCCTGCTGATGTTTCAGCATTTAATGCGCCAAAGCAAGCTCAGCGATGCCGAGTTGCGAGAGCTTCGGAAGATGATCGACGAAAAGAGAAAAGAGAGGAAACGATGAAAAGCGAACTGTTCTTGTCAGGTCCTTTGTTGTGGACCTTTGTGTGGCAGAGCACGATTTTCGTTGCGCTCGGCCTGGTGGGGAGTTTTCTTCTAAAGCACCGCTCGTCGCGGGCGCATCAGATTTTGCTTCTATCAATGATCGCGGCGGTGATCGTGCCGGCGGCCAGTCTGTTCGTGAAGCACTACGAGCTGGGTGTATTGACCACCGAGCCGACCATAGTGCGATTGTCCCCAGACGACCAGGTGCCCGCAGGGAATCATGAGACGCCCGAAATCGTCTCCGCGAAGAACATCGAGCATGACTCACTCACGGTCGAAAAAAGTACAACGCCGATCACGGTCAATTCTCACGACGCAAGATTTCCCTGGCGTTCCGCTGTCGTGTACGCGTGGATGGCGGCAAGTCTGATCTTAGCCGGACGATTGCTGGCGATGTTTCTATTAGGCGTTCGTGTGTTGCGCCAGGCGGTGCTTTTGGACTGCGAGAAGATCGAGCAGGCGATGGCTCAGGCCAAGGCGAAGCTTGGAATCCGCAAGGACGTGAAGGTGTATGCCGGCCGGAGCGTGCATAGCCCGGTGATATGGTGCTGGGGGCGTGATCCCGTTCTGCTCATGCCGAGCACCGCCGGGCAAGCCCATATCGACTGGACCGGCATATTCTGTCATGAGCTGGCCCACGTCAAGCGTCGGGACTATATCAGTGGCTTATTGGCGGAATTAGCCGTGTGCATTTTGCCGTGGCAGTTATTTTTATGGCTGGCGAAGGCCCGGCTGATAGACCTGAGCGAACAGGCGTGTGACGACTGGGTCCTCGCCGCCGGCCAGTCCGGCACGGATTACGCCGGGTCGCTGCTCGACCTGACGCCCGGCGGGCAGATGGCTGTCGCACCCGCCGTGGTCAGCACGAAACGAGGTCTGGCCGGACGAGTCCATCGTATCCTGACGGATAGCTGCGGCAATCCGCATGCAGGAGCGGTATGGGCCTTGACAGCAGGCGCCATTACAATATGCCTGGCCGTTGGAATCGCCTTCGCACAAACAAAACCAGCCCGGGCAACCGGTACTGTAAAAACCAAACTTGGCAAATCGGCGGTTATTGAACAACCCACATCCCCCGTGACCATGATAAAAGGCAGGATACTGGACCCCAACAATGAACCTGCCCATGGGGCACTCATCGTCGCCCTGCCGGTGACATCCTGGGGCTATTATATCGAGCCTTGGAGTCAGAACAATGAAGGTTACTTCGAACTGCCGTGGTCGCCGACGTGGATTGAGCAAGACAAGCCCATCCACCTCATGGCAATAGTACAAGATCCCAAAAGCCAGGCCGCTTTGGTCGAGATCAAAGATCCAACATTGCCGGTGACCGTTCGACTCGAACCAGCTTTTGCTATCACGGGAAAAGTCGTCGATCCCGCCGGTCAAGAAATAGAACAATGTTCGGCTACTATCTCGCTATTCACTAAATTCAAGTGCCAGGCGCTAATCTACAGTTTCCGCGGAGGGAAATGGTGGGAACGTATGTTGTCGCCACTACCATACGGAGCAAAGTATAAGCTGACCATTTCTGCTGAAGGCTACCGGACTCGACAAATCATCATTGACGGGACAGATAAAAGTAAAAGACTTATCGACCTCGGCGTTATCACCCTGCAATCTCATGACAAAACCGAGCCTGGAATCGCAGAGTTGTACGCGGACCCGGATTTGGAGAGAGAGTTTCACGAGGTTTATTCTCTTGATAAGGATGAGATCATCAAACTCATTAAACCGCCATTTGTGCTCGGGCGCCAGGAGTACTTTCAGAATCCGACTTCTCTTTGCTCCCGTGTGTTTTGTTCTCTGGATTCTCAAGGTGCAATTCAGGCCGGTTTGCTTTGGGATGGTAAGACCCTAATAGAAACGCCGCTGACGGGATATATCTATGCCCACCGAATGCCCAGACTTGAAGATACCCTACTGTTGACACTGCGCATGCCACACTATGATTTCAATCTTCCCAAAGAATTGAACATAGAAATGCCCTGTGGTGATTGGATTGTCCGTGCTGATTCGCCGAGAAACGAACAACTCCGATCCCTGGAAGAGATCATCTACGCCGAGACAAACAGGGCAATCTCCTTCGAGAAGCGTACCCTTGAAGGTGAGGTCATTGTCGTGAG
>JARRQQ010000424.1:0-4624 GCA_037381725.1 Sedimentisphaerales bacterium | reverse complement strand
TGAATTCGCTGATAGGGACGGGGCGGCCGGACTCGGCGGAGCGTTCGGCGGCGAAGCAGACCGCTAAGGTGCGGGCCGCGTCGTCCAGGTCGGGGAACGGGCGGCGGTCGTCAAGTATGCAGTCAAGGAAATGCGTGATTTCGCCCTGAAATGGGTGGTGTGAGACGTCGCCGCTGTCGGGCAGGGCGCAGGGGATCTTCATGAAGTCGTTCTGGCCGGGGAAGAGCTTCGGGGCGTACAGCTCGTTGTTGCGGAGCGTGCCTTCGGAGCCGTAGACGCCGATATTGAAGCGGTAGGGCATCTTGGCGTCGAAGGTGGTCGTGCTCCGGCCGATCTTGCCGTCCTTGAATTTGAGGTTGATCGAGATTGTGCCGGGGTACTCGGCGGGGTTGCTCGTCTTGGTCTGGTAGGCGGAGACCTCCTCGACGTCGGTGCGGCCGAACCACCGCAAGGCGTCTACGGCGTGACAGCCGGCGGTCATCAGGGCGGTGCCGCTCTGTTCGAGGCTGCCGTACCATTTCAAGGCCCAGATTCGGTGCAGGTAATCGACCTCCACCATGAAGACGTCGCCGAGAGCACCTTGTTCAATGAGGTGGTCGATGGTTATCAGCAGGGGGTTCCAGTGCAGCACGAAGCTAACGACGGTTTTAACCTTGTTCTTCTTGACTGCGTCGCGCTGTTTGACGACGTCCTCCGGCGTCAGGGCCGGGGGCTTTTCGATGATGACGTGCTTGCCGGCTTCGGCCGCGGCGACCACGTATTGCGTGTGCACGTTGTGCGGCGTGCATACCGCGACGACGTCCACGTCCTTCTGCTGGAGCATCCTGGCGGCGTCCGTTTCAATTGTGCATTTGAGGTTATATCGCTCCCGATATCGTTCGGCGTTGGCGGGGTTCCGGCTGACCAGGGTTCGCACCTCGGAACGCTCGTCGTTCTCGAAAGCCTTGACGTATTCTTCCGCCACCCAGCCACAACCAATGATTGCTGCACCAAGCTTCTTCATATTCGATCTCCTTTGTCAAAGTGCTAAGAATGGAAAGTCGCGTACTTCTCCATCGCGTCCATGAGCGCTTTTGCGTTTTCGATGGGGACGCCGGGATAGAGTCCGTAGATCATCATCAGGCCGCCTTCAGGGCTGCCGAGCGTTTGGACTTCGTTGCGAATCAGCTCGTCGATCTGCTCCGGCGTACCGAAGCGCGTGATCTGCTGGCGGTCGATGTCCAGGTCGATGCAAATGCGGCCTTTGAGGTTCGCCTCGATCCAGTCGATCCCGTTGACGAGGTCTTGCAGGTTCAGCGCATCGACGCCACTGACCACAAGGTCGCCAGCCAGATCGCGAATGTCACCGTCGGAATGCATGTGGATAAGACAACCGGCCTCGCGAGCCGGGGCCATCACGTGCTCGTAAATAGGTTTAATGTATGTTTGGAAATGTTGGGGTGAGAGCATCGGGCCGAGCTGCATGCCGAGGTCCTCCGGGTAGCGCATCATCGCCGCGCCGCACTCGACGTAGCGCTGCACGATCCCGACGCTGAAGGTTTCGACCATTTCGATTAGTTGCCGGAGTCTTTTGTCACCGTCCGCCATATCGAGCAGGAGGTTTTCGTATCCGCGCAGATAGCTGAGTCTCAAGAAGGCGTGGCCGTGCTCGAGGCTGCCCGCGCCGTGCTTGCCTTCTGCTTCGGCGTTACGGATTTTGTCATTGATGACGGACCAGTCGATAGCCGCCATGCCGTTTGTCTTCGCCGGGTCGGGCGGCGTGAAATCTTGCAAGGCGTTCCAGTCCTTCAGCGGGTGCTGTGTCACCGCGCCTGTGATGCCGTCGTCGGTTGTCTCCCAGACGCAGCCCCAGGTGTCCGTATAAGGTGTGCCCGCACGCTCCCACGGGGCCAGCTCCGGCGGCGCGTTGTTCTCCGGATCGAAGTCGGGGAACAGAAGCGAATGTTCGGCCATAAGCTCAAACAGGATGTCCTGTGGATAATGGTGCCAGCAGGCCGGGTTGATCCAGAAAATCATGGGGACGTGGTCCGGCTTCTCAAAGCGGATGGCACGAAGCGTATTTTCGGTGATCGTGTCGGTGAAGTCCATAGCTTCAGACGGTCTCGATGACCTTGTCCAGACGGGCGGATTCGTAGCAGGCGGTCAGGATTTTTTGGCTTCTCAGGCCCAAATCGCCGCTGATGATCGGCTCGCGATTGTCGATGATGGCCTGGCTGAATTCTTCGATCTCCGCTTGATACGTATTGACAGGCGAAGGGTCGATAGATATCCCCTGACCTTCCGCCCGGGCTTGTTGGGCATCGTACTGCTCGTCGCCTTGTTCGAGAAAGGTCATCATTTCACCCGCCGATCCCTGGCCGATGGTGCCCTTAGCTAAGATGGAGCCTTTCGAGCCATAAAGCTCGAGCACGTTCTTGCTGCTGTTATCGGGGATGCAAAAGAACGTATCAACGGTGCCGAGCGCGCCGTTTTCAAAAAAGAGCATCGCCGTGGCGCTATCTTCCGATCTGTAATCATGGACGCAGTTGTTGATAAAGCAACTGACCTTGACGATCTTGCCGAAGAACATTTCTAACAGATCGATGCAGTGTCCTCCCATGTCGATCAGAGCGCCGCCGCCACCGGTAGCCGGGTCTTGGCGCCAGGCGCCTTCGATAGGGGGGTACCAGCACGAGAGCTGGACCCGCGCGTAGACGGGTTGGCCGAGCTTGCCTTCCCGGATGAGCTCGTGGGCTTTGCGATGCTGGGCGACGAAGCGCATCATGAACGCACAGCCAAGCTTGACGTCCTTTCGCCGGCATAGCGCGATCATTTCTTCGGCCTCGGCGATCGTCATGCCGAGAGGTTTCTCGCAAAGAACGTGCTTTCCGGCCTCGACGCACGCTCGGACCTGGTCAGCGTGAACGTTCGCTGGCGTGGCGACGTAGACGGCCTGGCAATCCGCGTCGAGCAGCGCGTTTATGCTTGTCGCCTGTTTGGCGTTGTGCTCTTTGGCTACCTCGGCGTTGGCGTGCTGATCGACGTCGAAAACCACGGACAACTCGGCGTTCTCGGCCTTTGCGATGCCCTCCGGGATGGTTCTTCTTCTGGCGATTCCGCCGGAACCGATGACGGCCCATTTGATCTTCGCGGGCATAGTGACTATTCTCCTTGTCTATTTCGAGTAGGCTTCGACGACCTTGGCGATCGCGTGGCCGATTTGCCGGCAGTCCTCTTCGCTGTAGGTTGGAAACGCGAAGCACGTGAAGGTGTGGCTCTGGTGCCAGATGGCGTTGGGCACCTCCACCTTGCTGTAATCGACGCTTTCGGGATCGGTGTATTCCTTGGACGTGAACGGAAAGCCGGTTTTGCCGAACGAATTGTGCTGGCGATAGGCCTTCTCGGTGTGGCACTGAGGCCAGAAAACCTTCCAGCATGGAGCCCCCTCGGCGCCACACGCGGCCACGAATTTCTCGATATCGCACGTCATGTTCTCGATATCGAGGGAAAACGCCATGACGTACCAGCCGTTGCGGCGGTGCTCCGTGTCGATGGGTGTATAAAGGACACTTGGCAGGTCCTTGATCGCGTCGATGATGATTTGAGCGTTGCGTCGTCGCCGGGGCAGGTTCCAGGTGTCAATTCTCTCCAGCTCCGCCAGGCCGATGGCCGATTGCATTTCAGTCATGCGGTAATTCCAGCCGACGGTGTTGTGGATGTAGGGCAATTTCTGCTCCAGCTCCAGCAGGCTCAGCCGCTGTTTGACGTCGTAGCCGTGGTCGCGAAAGCTCCGGGCCTGCCAGGCGACGTCCTCGTCATCGGTGGTGACCATGCCGCCTTCACCGCCGGTGGTGAAGGTCTTGTTCTGACAAAAGCTGCACGCGGCTACATGGCCGAGCGTGCCGGTCTTCTTACCCTTGTAGACGCCGCCGAAGGCCTCGGCGTTGTCTTCGATGACAAAGAGATTATGTTTTTTGGCGAAGTCGAGAATGGGGTCCATATCGCAGACGTTGCCGTAAAGATGGACGGGCATGATGGCCTTCGTCCGCTTGCTGACGAGCTTTTCGGCGGATTCGATGCTGATGCAATGGTCGTCGATGTTGACGTCCGCAAAGCGCGGTATCGCTCCGGCCTGAACGATTGAGAAACTGCTCGCGATAAAAGTGTAACTCGGCACGATCACTTCGTCGCCCGGACCGATGCCCAGGGCACTGAGCGCAACGTGAAGGGCCGCCGTTCCGCTTGAGGCACTGATCGCGTAGCTACTGCCTTGCCACTCGGCGAACTTCCGCTCGAACTCCATGCCGTGGGGTCCCGTCCAATAGTTGACCTTTCCCGACCGGAGGACCTTTTCTACGGTCTGGATGGCCTTCTCGTCGAATTGCGGCCAGCCGGCTAATTGATTGGTTACCGTTTTGGGACCGCCGTCGATGGCAAGTCGTTCCGCCATTTTGATGCCCTTTCAAAAGAGTGTGCGTGCACACACCGGCTTCCACGGACAAGCAGGATACAGTGTCAGTTTCATTTATCTCAATTCTCTCGCGTCGTCAATAGTTTTTGACCGTTTCCGTACGTGTGGGTATAATTGAGCTTCGATCAAGAATGTTGTTTTCAATGGAATTGAAGGGACAAACAGATGATGAAG
>JARRQQ010000423.1:0-6329 GCA_037381725.1 Sedimentisphaerales bacterium | reverse complement strand
GGTGAAGAGACAGCAATCAGCGGGCTTGGCCGGCCCTGCTGGAACCCACCAAGACGCTATCAAAGCACTCATCGAAACCTACAAAGCGGAGAAAGAATAAACGTCTGATAGATGTTGGGAGCCGAAAGAAGAACAGCCGATGCTTGAAATTGAGGTGAAAATCACAGGTAGCTGTCCGGCCACAACGTTTATCCATGGCGGCGTCTCATATATATTCCCCGCCTGCGTGGATTCTATCCCAGCGCGCTAAGAGAAGTCAAAGAGGATGAAAGAGAATCAGTCGCTGCAAATGACGGGGCTTATGAGGGGGCCTTTGAGAAGGCTGAACGCAAGGCTCTGAACGTCCTGCCGGACTTCGGCGGCTTTGTCTTGTCCACTCGCTTGGACAGAATGTGCAGAAAACAAGAGATTTCCGTAGACAACGGCAGACACAAAAACGGCCAAGAGACGCGAAAAACCGCGTTCTTGGCCGCTACAGGAATACCCCCAAGGGGAGTCGAACCCCTGTCTCCAGGATGAGAACCTGATATCCTAGGCCACTAGACGATGGGGGCGTTTCAATCGTCACTCGTGCACGACGAGCTTCTCTCAAAATCCAAACGTCCTGACAATTTATTATAGATCGGTCGCGGACCCGTCGTCAACCGGGAATCTCCAAAAAAGTGACGCTGAGTCTCTTGCATCGTTCGCACAGACGCCCCAAGGTCCGGTGTCGTGTTAAGCCGTGGTCTCGTCGGGCGACTCGTCCGCCGGCTTCTCGTCCTGGATGTAGCTCTTCTCCTTATACCGCGCGGCGACTGGGATGTAGAGGACGGCGGTGACGAGCATGACGATGATAAAGAACCAGTAGTAGTTGGCGCCGGCAAGCTTGCTCGTGCCGCCGGAGTTGGCGATGACGCCGTTCACGATGGCCGTGAAAATGTTGCCCAGGGAGATTGACATGAGGAATATAGCCATAATGAACGACTTCATTTTGATGGGAGCCTGCGTATAGGAGAACTCCAGGCAGGTGATGGAAACGAGGATTTCGGCGCTCGTAAGCAGGACGTAGGCAAGAAACATCCAGCCCACGGAGGGAGTGGGACCGATGGCGGCGACATTGGGCCAGAGCTTGGCGGTGGGTGCGTCAGCATCGGCCGGCACAGGCTCATCGGTGGAAACGGTGATTTCGGCCAGCTTCACGCGGTCGGCGCCGTAGTTGGAATCGATTTGGATCATTACGTGGGTCGCTCGCGCGGGCTGGAAATTGTTGAGGACCGTACCGTTGGCGTCCGGCGTGGGCTCGTTGAGGGTGTAATAGCCGAGGAGCGTCCATCCCGAGGCGACGGCGTATTGCGCGGGATCGGAGGGCTTGTTGGCGTCGGGCAGCTCGAAGTAAGGCTCGGGCACGAGCTTGCCCGAGAAATCTCCGAGAAAGGCGGTAATCTCGCGCGGCGCATAGGTCCGACTATCGAGGATGGCCGGGTCCATGCCCAATTCCTTCAGTGCGGCTGTTGCAACATCTTTGGCCGCTTGCGCCGATGCGGCACGCCGCGAGGCTCGCGACGCGGCCCTGCGTGCTTCCTTGGCGGCACGGGCGGCTTCCGTTGTGGCGGTCTTGAGAAGCTCAACCCGCCGGCGCAGACTATTCGATTGGGGCGATTGCGATGCCGTCGATATCTGGTTCGTCGTGTCGCTGATGAGCTGGTCCAGAGCAGCGATAATCTCCTTTTCGCTCAAGGTCGTTGCCGTGTCGATCCCGATAGCATTCACCTTCCAAGCCTTCCTTTCGCGCAGGCTTATGATGATCTCCGCCGGTTCATTGGGCGAAGGGGCACCAGCCGAAGACCAGCCCGCGCCGTCGGTCACCCCGTCGAGCAGGTGGACCGGTTCCAGGCCGGCAATAGTCGACTGGGAGGAGTACTTGAATACGTCGCCTCCTCTGATCTTCGTCTGAAGCACACCTGATATGGCAAACGGGGTGGTTATCAGAAAAAGGCCTATGCCAATCTTGCGGAGAGGCGTGAGGCGAAAGAGACGGTTCAGGGACGGATAGATGACGTACGAAAACGCGGGGATTAGGATAAGGATAAGTAATGGGTTTGCCGAGACGATCTGGCTTGGTTGCCAGTCGTGCCAGAGCCAGCGCAGATTGAGCTTGGTGGCCAGGAGAACCCAGGCCGAATCCATCTGGTCATAAATCGCCCAGAAGGGGGCGATGAAGAGATAGATGACGGCAAGTCTCAGAATGGCGCGAAGGCCTTCGCCGCTGAAACACTCTTTGACGAAAGCCCCTCCCGCGCGAGGGATATGCACGAATTTCCACCGGCCGAGCCAGAAGGCGACCGTAGCCACGATCATCAGCCCAGCGGGCACGCCGAACGCCACCGTGGGTCCATACTTCGGACCGAAACGGTCCAACAGTTCGGGGATAAAGAAGTTGGACACGAACGCCCCCAGGTTGATCGACCAATAGAACCAGTTGTAGACCTTCGAGAGCAGGTGCTTATTCGTGCTTCCGAACTGATCGCCAACATTGGCCGAGACGCAAGGCTTGATGATCCCGGAGCCGATCGCGATCAGAGACAAGCCCAGAGCCAGGCCCAGCCGCGTGTGATCGACGGTCAGTGCGATCACGCCTACGCAGTAGACCAGTGAAAAGAGGATAATGGTGAAAAACTTGCCAAGGAGAATGTCTGAAAGCAGCGCGCCAAGAAGGGGGGTGAAGTAAACCGCCGAGACGAAAAAATGAAACCACTCCTTGCTATGCGCCGGTGTCATCGGATCGAGCTGGCCGTTGGCGCTGAGGAGGTATTGGGTCATGAAGACTGTGAGGATACAGCGCGTTCCGTAGAACGCGAAGCGTTCGGCGGCTTCGTTGACGAGAATGTACGGGATCCCCGCCGGCATCTTTTCCGACGCGACGGGTGCAGTCAGATACTTGTTTTTAGCCATAGCGCGATATATTAGCGATATCGGCCCGCGAATTCAAACAGGAAATCGGCTGGCGGGCCACAACGGTGTGGGCGGCGGCAGAAGTCGCTTGATTCAGGCGTGTGCGGCTGGTAGAATTCTGCGGGCATGAAGACGTTACCACTCGAAATAGAAGGGGTTCTTGTCATGCTGAGCTGGCGAGCGAAGCATCTGAACTTGCATGAGAAGACGGCCCTGGTGCACATGGGAGTATGAAGCGATGAGAAATCTATTGACCCTGATGGCCGTTTTGACCGCAAGCGTTCTGTTTCTGGGTTGTGCGCGCAGCCCGCTCGTCTCGACCGAGCGGGCGGAAGCCGGAAAGGAAGACCAGATGCGACAATTCATTGCCTCGCACGTGGAAAAGATCAAGCCGCTCCAGAAAGAGGAGAACCTCGCCTGGTGGCACGCGGCCACGATGGGCAAGTCCGAGGATTACACCCGGACCAGCGAGCTGACGTTGAAGATTCGCCGGATTTACAGCAACCCCAGGCAATTCGCGTTTCTCAACGAGATGAAAGCATCTGGCCAGATCACCAAGCCGGTACTGGCCCGTCAGTTGGACGTGCTCTATCGAAGCTATCTCGAAAACCAGATGGACCCGCGTCTGCTCGAGGCCATCGTGAATCTGAGCTCCCAAATCGAGGAGAAATTCAGCACCTTTCGCGGCAACATTGAGGGCGAGAAGGTCACCGACAACCAGATCAGAGAGATACTGAAGACCGCGACGGATTCCAACCGGAGAGAACAGGCGTGGCTGGCGAGCAAGCAGGTGGGCGCGGCGGTTGCCGACGATTTGATCCGCTTAGTCAAGCTGAGGAATCGGGCTGCCCGGAAGCTGGGCTTTGACAACTACCATACGATGTCCCTGGCCGTCGGCGAACAGGATGTCAAAGAGCTGGACAAGATTTTCGGTGAATTGTACGAGCTGACGAACAAACCCTTTGCCGCGCTCAAGGCCGAACTCGACAAAAAGCTGGCCGCCAACTGCGGCATCGACGTTGCCGAGCTTCGGCCCTGGCATTACCACGACCCGTTCTTCCAGGAAACGCCGATGGTCTACGCGCTCGATCTGGACGTCTACTACGCCGACAAGGACGTCAAGGAATTGGCGGCGGAATTCTACGCGGGAATCGGGCTCGATATCCGGTCGGTGCTGGCCAAGAGCGACTTGTACGAGCGGGAGGGCAAGAACCCCCACGCCTTCTGCACCAGTATCGACAGGGAAGGCGACGTGCGCATTCTGTGCAACATCAAGCCCACCGAGTCGTGGATGGAGACGATTCTGCACGAGCTTGGGCACGCGACGTACGACAAATATCAGGACCCCAAGGTCCCGTACCTCCTGCGCGAGCCGGCGCACGCGTTCACGACTGAGGCGGTGGCGATGTTCTTCGGCCGGCTCAGCCGCAATCCGGCGTGGATGCAACAGATGCTCGGTCTCTCGGACGAGCAGCGTCGCCAGATCGAACAGGTCAGTGACAAGTACATGCAGCTCAAGCAGCTTATCTTCGCACGCTGGGCGATGGTGATGTACGAGTTCGAGAAGGCACTTTATGCCAATCCGGATCAGGATTTGAACGCTCTGTGGTGGCAACTGGTCGAGAAGTACCAGTTCGTCAAGAAGCCTGAAGGCCGCGATGCACCCGACTGGGCCGACATGCTGGGCGAGATGCTGGCCTCTCAATTGCATCACTACATTGTGCACGAGGTTCTGAATCTCACGTCCGACACGGACGTGAGCTACGTCGGCCGGAAACAAGCCGGGGCGTTCTTGCGTAAGAAAGTCTACGAGGCCGGCGACCTCTATTCCTGGAACAAGATGATCGAACGGGCGACAGGTGAACCGCTGACCGCCAAATACTTCGTCGACCAATTCGTAAAATGATGCAAGCGAAAAAAGGTTCCATTTGCTCAGGAAAACCGGTTGGAATAGAATAGTCATTTTAAGAAGATGCGGGCTCAAGCCTGTTGGTTCTGGAGTAGGGCGGGCATAACGAAGTTGAGTTACGAACGGGTCTTTCGTGGG
This sequence comes from Sedimentisphaerales bacterium, assembly GCA_037381725.1. Classification (GTDB taxonomy): domain Bacteria; phylum Planctomycetota; class Phycisphaerae; order Sedimentisphaerales; family Anaerobacaceae; genus JAFGTG01. The sequence continues at coordinate 1,348 of JARRQQ010000423.1, read as the reverse complement.
AACTCTTGGTAAGTTAATTCACCGAGATATTGAAGGGACGAGGGATAAGGTCGGTGGAATCAATCGTCGTGGCCTCGAAATTCTCGGAAGCTGTTAGGTATTCGTGGATTGGACTCATTAGACCGGATTATCAAACGTTCGTAAGATTCAAGAAATGCATACTATAAATGTATAGAATGCCTGATAAATCAAACTGGCCCGAATTCTATGTTAACAGAATAATCAACGATGACGCGCTCAACGCGCTGTCAAAGTTGCCGAGTGAATGTGTGGCTCTTGCGGTGACGAGTCCTCCATACTGGGATGTGGTTGACTATGGGGTCAAAGGGCAGATCGGACAGACCAGCTACGAGAAATACCTTGCTGATCTACTTCCAATTTGGGCTGAAACGGAGAGAGTCCTGATTCCAAACGGAAAGTTGGCGATCATTACTCCGATCATGCCGATTCCAAAAAAGAAAATCAACGATAGCCATACCCGTCATCTCAAGAATATCAATAATGATATTGAGAGTTCCATTCTGGAGAATGTTCCCAGACTGCAAAGGTTTAGTTTGTACATCTGGCAGAAACAGACATCCGTAAAGATGTTCGGCAGTTACCCTTACCCTCCGAACATATACGAGGACAACACGATCGAATTCATAAATGTGTTGGTGAAAGACGGTGCTCCTCCCAGCATTCCCAAAGAAGCAAAAGAACCGAGCGAGTTGACGCAGGAGCAATGGCGCAACCTGACCATGCAGGTTTGGCCTATATACCCGGAGGACGTGCAAAGGGCGGGGGGGCATCCGGCGCCTTTCCCGGTAGTGCTCCCGCAGAGATTGATAATGATGTACACGTTTAAGGAGTGTGCCCGCGCTCACTTCAAAGGGGACATTGTGCTCGATATGTTCAATGGCACAGGAGCAACGTGTGTAGCGGCCAGGGCACTGGAGCGGAAGTGGATCGGTGTCGATCTTCACCCCGGTTACTGTGAGATAGCCCGCAATCGGGTTAAACATGAACCGGTCGATCCGCACCGGATGTTGTTGGAACCAGTCAGAGTGCGCGGTGCGGAGAATGGCAGGCAGTTGGCCCTTTTTGCGGATTCGCTTGAGCAAGGATAGCCTTCGCCGTTTTGACAACACAAGAGGAATGTATATGAAAGCTAAGGAAGTTGGCCTACCGGAAATTACGATCAAGGCGTTTATCTTGGGCGTGGTGCTGTCGATGATACTGGCGGCGGCGAACGCGTACCTGGGCCTGTTCGCGGGAATGACCGTCTCGGCGTCAATCCCAGCGGCGGTCGTCTCGATGGGCATCCTCAGGCTCTTTCGGAAAAGCAACATCCTCGAAAATAACATCG
>JARRQQ010000422.1:4716-9788 GCA_037381725.1 Sedimentisphaerales bacterium | reverse complement strand
GCGTTCATGTCGACTCACGACAGTTATCTGCTGTGCTGGAGCTCCGTGCTCACCCAGGACGTGGTGACGCCCTGGTTCAAGAAGGGCTTGTCCTCGAAAACGCGCCTGACGTTGACGCGGATATTTATCGTTGCGATCGGCATCTTCATCCTGGTATGGGGATTGTGGTATCCGCTGGGCCAGGACTTGTGGGACTACATGGCGATTTCCGGAGCCATTTACTCTATCGGGGCAACGACCTTGTTGGTGTTCGGGCTTTACTGGAAACGGGCGGGAAAGGTAGGCGCCTATTTGGCCCTCATTTGTGGTTTTTGTGCTTTCCTGGGACTGAGACCCATCCAAGTCATGCTTGGTTTGGATGTCTCCAGCGCGGTTGTCGGCCTGATCGTCATAGCGCTTGCCGTCGTGCTCATGGTGGCGGGTTCCTTGGTATTTCCGAATCGCGATGGGTCGTCAAAAAGCTTCTAAAAAATTGAAGCCTCGACCTTCAATGAATAAGGGGTAGCCGGATATGAATTTCTGGATCAATTTGTGGACCGTCTTTTTCTTTGCGAGCCTTGCTCTGTTCGCGGCTCTGGCGGTGATCGTGACTATCGGCGGATTCTTCGACATCCGTTCGTTGTTCAAGGGTCTTCTGGAAAGCAGAGACGAATCACCTCAGGAACCTGTAGATACACCGAAAAAGCGTTGACTCAGTGCCGAGGCATCTCAGGATGCGCGGGCTCTGCGCCTAAATCGCAAATAGTAAATAGTAAATCATAAATGAGGATGACCCGGCGGGACAGACTGATGGCGACCTTGCGAGGCGAACCGGTCGATCGGCCCGCCGTGAATTTTTATGAGGTTGGAGGGTTTCGGATCGACCCTTCCGACCCGGACGAGTTCAACGTTTACAACGACCCCTCCTGGCAGCCCTTGCTTCGATTAGCCGAGGAGCACTCAGACGTGATTCGTATGCGCAGCCCCATCAAGTCGCGCAGCCATGAAGTCAATGTGTCACATTACAAAATGCTGGAGTACGTGGAGGATGGATGCCGCTTTAGCCGCGTGAGGTTGCAGGCGGGAGGAAGAACGCTAACGTCACTGACGCGCCGGTGCCCCGACGTCGATACCCTCTGGACGATAGAGCATTTGCTCAAGAGCGTTGATGATCTCAAAGCCTATCTGGAGGTGCCGGACGAGGTCTTCGCAGAGGAAGTTGACGTCACTGCCCTCATCGAAGAAGACCAGCGCTTAGCCGAGAAGGGCATCATCATGATCGATACGGACCATATATACGCCCGAACAGAAGCGACGGCAAAGGCGTTCCCCGGCCACTTGTGGCGCATCTACGGGCCGGAGTTTGCCACGGAACCTTATCTTCCTCCACACTTGTTCAAAGACTACGTGGTGCGCTATACCGGCCCGATGGTCGAGATGATCCAAAAGCACGGCGGTTTTGCCCGAATCCATTGTCACGGAAGGATTCGCGCGGTTCTCGATTATATCGCCGAGATGGGCGCGACTGCCATCGACCCCATCGAGCCGCCTCCGCAAGGGGACGTCGAGTTAAGCGAGGTCCGGCGACGGTACGGTCGTGAGCTTGTTCTGTTTGGGAACATCGAGTTCGCCGATATCGAGCACGCCGAGCCGGCGGAGTTTGAGAAGATCGTCGCCAAGGCCCTCAAGGACGGAACCGACGGCGAGGGCAAAGGCTTCGTCCTGATGCCGTCCTCGGCGCCGATCAGCCGGACGATCAGCTCCAAGGTCATGGCGAACTACGAAACAATGATTCACCTCGCGGCAAACTTCGGCTCGTGATAATCTGAGAGCTCACAAAGGCTTGGCGTCGAAGACCACCACATCGAAGGGTCCCAATTCAAACGTATGACCTTCGCCAGCGGAGAGCACTATGGCGACTTTGTCGGCGTCTGCTTTCCAGGGACTCCTCAAGGAATACCTGCGTGGCGCTCCCTCGGGCAGCTCGAATGCTTTGCCGATGTCTATCGCGATCCGGCCCGGTTTGTCGGTTGGGTTACGAAACGAAAGGATACCTTTTCTCTTCGTCCATGAGGCCCAGCCATAAATCTGCCCTTCGGCAGGATCGCCTCCGATCCAGTGCGTATCGACCAGCACATCCGCATTCGCGCGCGACCACTTTGCCGCCTCTGCCAGGGCATCCCAATGCTCCGGCTTCATCAGGGACGGGGTAATGTAGAGCTCCTGGCAGTCCGTCCCGCTGGCGAAGAAATCCCGGATGTCTGCGATAAGGCCGGTGCTCTCGTTGGGCAATCCGTGATTGGCATACATGACGCCTTGGGTCATCAGTGAATTGAGCGGATATAGCGGGGCACGTTTGACGACGTTGTGATACGTCTCCTTGTCGCGGTAGGTGATTTGTTGCTGGCGCTTCGAGCCCCAGCCGTACGTGCCCCAATCCCGGCCGGACCGCCAGATCGAATCGCTGTACCACAACCAATATGGAGACGCCCACGTTCCCGTGGTCGTATTGACAAACACGTCCGGCCTAACTTGGCGCAGCTCGCTGATAAGCTTCAAAAGGGCCTCCATATCGGGCGCGAATTCAGCCGTCGTTCCGGCCGGTCTGCCGCCGACGCCGATGCCGTCGAATTTGAAGTAATTCAACCCGTAGTTGCGGAGCATCTTAACGCAGACGTTGCGGAACCTGCCGTAGTATTTCGGCCCGGCTAACGAAAAGCCGCTCTTGTTGATCTCGAAGCCTTGCGTAGCGCCGTACTTGAGCCGCTCCTGCTTAGCCTTCCCGTAGCCGCCGAAGGGGGACAGCCACGCGCCCATGACCGAGTTGTACTTTTCCACCGCCCGACGGAGCGGAGTGAATCCATTGGGATAGCCCTCGTGAAATTGCCATAGCGAGGCGGGATCGTCCCAGCCGTCATCCAGGACGAAGGAATCCATCTTGACGCCGCGTTCTTCGATTAGCTCCGTCCCGAACAGTTCGGCCACCTTCAGAAAATCGTCAGGCTGAATCTTCTCCGGGCCGTAGCCGATATCGTACCAGCTATTGTAATGCAAAAACGGCCTGTAGGGATGAGCCCGCTCGCGTTCGAGATAGTAGAGGAAGCCGCGACGCAATTGACCAGGCGGAACAACGCCGATCACGCAGCTTTGCATGAGCGGCTCGTCGGGCTTAAGTACAGTACGGTACGGCAGGCTGCTTCGCAAACGAGGCGGTGTCCCTTCCAGCACTCGGCTCTTCGCGAGCGGGTACTCATAAGCGAAGAACATGTTGCCAGCCACGATCGGCGAGCCGTCCAGAATCCCAGCAACCTCGGCACCGGGTGCGGCCAAGTCCAGCATGACGATCTCGTTGATCTCGACCGGCCGGTCCTTCACGGCGAACGTCACTTCCTGCCGGACGTAGTTCGAGCCATTGCGAAGAATCGCGCTCCATCGCATGGCAAGCTTGCCATCGGCAGAACTCAGATTGACTGCTATCTGTTTGCCGCCGAACCGCTCCGCCAATCGGCACGAAGCGGGTTGCGGCGCTATACTCGTGAGCCTGGGCTTGCCGACAACCTTCATATCTGAAGCCTTCAGCGTTCGCCCGTCGCTCAGAGTGAGCTGAAAGCACTCTGCATTCGTCAGGTCGATCGTGACCCCGGATTGCTTATCTAGCGCGCGTCTGGGTTTGAGCTGTCCTTCGCCGATGTTCCACGCGCACGTGAGCGCGTTATTGCCCAAGAGAAGCTCGTCCTCGGTCATTTTGCCTTGCGCATCTCCCGGCGCGGCTCCCGGAAAATCAACGCCCCCTTGCGCCCGCCCACAAAGAGCCACAGATAACACGATCAAGATCACTCCACATAGAGATGAATGTCTTCGGTTTCTGCTGAACATAAGCCGTTCCTTTCCGTCTACATAAGCCAGAACAAAGTCCCGTTTACCGCATCCGGCCGCAAATCTCAACAGTTTTCTTATCCGCGATCCTGTGGTAACGGTTCGGCACAATGCTGGTCCTGACATCGTGACTCGAAAGTTGCTGCATTCGTCTGGCCTTCAACACAGACGTGTGGTATACTGTGCTTTTCAGGAACGGATAGTGGTGACAATGAAGAGGATATACACCGTCGGATTTGTTTGTTTGATTTCGCTGGCGTTGTGCTTCTGTCTCGCGGCGGGGAACGATGGCGAGGTCGTTCCTCTGCTCCAGGCTCATGCGCACAACGACTACGCGCACGACAGGCCGTTGTACGATGCGCTCGACCACGGTTTTACCAGCGTCGAGGCCGATATCTATCTCGTCGATGGCGACCTGTACGTTGCGCACAATCGTGATCAGATAAAACCTGATCGTACTTTGCGTAGTCTCTACATCGAGCCTCTGAAAAAGCGCATCAAACAAAACGGCGGGCGCGTTTTTCCGAACGGCCCGGAATTCACGTTGCTCATCGACATAAAGACGGAAGCCGTCTCGACGTACAGGGTCCTCGACAAAATGCTCGTCGAATACCGAGACATATTCACGTCGTTTGGGCCGGAGGGCCGCCAGGGAAGGGCTGTCCTGGCTATCATTTCCGGCAATCGTCCCTTCTCGCTGATGGCATCACAGAGCGTCCGATATGCCGGCTGTGACGGTAGACTTACCGACCTGGAATCCGACGCTCCCGCAAGCCTGATGCCCATGATTAGCGACAACTGGACGAAGCACTTCACCTGGCGTGGAAGCGGGCCAATACCTGCCCAGGAACGTCTCAAATTGAAAGAAATTGTCCGAAAAGCGCACGAAAAGGGGCGTCGTGTCCGATTTTGGGGGACGCCGGATCGCCCTTCGTCCGCCAGAGAGGCCGTCTGGCGCGAGCTGCTGGCTGCCGGCGTCGACGTGCTCAACACGGATGACCTCAAGGGTCTCCAGCAATTCCTTCTTGCCGGGCAGACCCCCGTGCCTGCCCAGGGCGGCCACGGGGGGCCGCCCCTACGGGCCTGTCGAAGGGGCGATTCTTCTTGACCGTCCGGCGATATTTCGCTATATGTAGATATGGTGAAGTCTGTTCTCATACGGGCCGATATCTGAGGAGTTTCGAGGCCTAAGAAAGGAGGTGGTGTCGGATCGTGTC
>JARRQQ010000422.1:0-4635 GCA_037381725.1 Sedimentisphaerales bacterium | reverse complement strand
ATTCCTTGTTGGCTGGTGAGTGCATATCTCGACCGCAGGGACCCCGGGCGGTCCTCTACCTTTTCACGCATCTATTTCGAAAGGAGAATGAACATGTGTCAAAAACAGATTTGTCTATTGTCCTCCATAGTCATCCTGGGTTCGGTGTTAGCCGTGCCGGCCCATGCCGAACTCGTCGGCTGGTGGAAGTTTGACGAGGGCTCCGGGACTATTGCGTTCGACTCGAGCGGTAACGGCAATGACGGCACGCTCGAGGGCGGCCCGGCGTGGGTGGAGGGCAAGCTTGGCGGCGCCTTGCAGTTCGACGGCGCTGGGACTCGCGTGGTAGCTCCGCACATTCCCTTGGATAGTCGGAGCTTCACCGTCACGATGTGGGTCAATGCGGTGCTGTATACCGGCGAGCAAGTCGTCTTCTCCACGGGCCTGACGGGCGCGGACAATACGGACATGCACTTTCGACTCGGAGGCCCGGGCAGCGGCAACGTGCCCGCAGGCGGCGTTCGCATGGGGTTTTATAATAATGACCTCGACACACCGGGCGGGCTTATCCAGGAGAACACCTGGTACCACCTTGCGTTCTGGTACGATTTTGAGAATCTCAACAGAAGGATCTATATAGACGGCGTGATGGAGGCTGAGGCCACCGCGAACCCCTACCTCGGCACGACGGGCAATACCGTCATCGGCGCGTGGGGGACGGGCCAGTGGTTCAGGGGCATGATTGATGACGTGCAGGTCTACAATGAGGCCCTGACGGACACCGATATCCTGGCGGCGATGCAAGGCCTCGAAGGATATCCGTACGCTTCGAGCCCGAACCCGCCCGACGGCGCCATTCACGCGGACACCTGGGTGACGCTCTCATGGCGGGCGGGCGACTTCGCGGTCTCGCACGACGTGTACCTCAGCGACAGCTTCGATGACGTGAACGGCGGCGCGCCGGATGCCTTCCAGGGCAACCAGGGCAGCACGTACTACGTCGCAGGTTTTCCGGGCTTCGCCTATCCCGACGGCCTTGTGCCCGGGACGACCTACTATTGGCGAATCGACGAGGTCAACGATGCGGACCCGAACAGTCCGTGGAAAGGCAAAATCTGGAGTTTCACCGTTCCGCCGAAGAAGGCCTACGATCCCGTTCCGGCTGATGGTGCCAAGTTCATCGACGCCGCCGCCACTAAGCTGAGTTGGGCAGCGGGCTTCGGTGCGAAGCTGCACACGGTGTATTTCGGGGATGATTTCGACACCATAGCGAACGCCACCGGGGGCACGCCGTTGGGAGTGACAAACTACAATCCCGGTCCGCTCGAAACGACGAAGACGTATTACTGGCGCGTGGATGAGTTCGACGGCGCCCAGACGTATACGGGGGACGTCTGGAGTTTCACGACCGCCAAGGAAGGTGGAGGCGTGCGGGGCGACTACTACAGAGGCATGAACTTCAATACCCTCGTCCTGACGCGCATCGATCCTCAGATCGACTTCAACTGGGGCGATCCTGGAAGTCCGGACCCGTTGGTTCCCGTCGATCAGTTCTCGGCTCGATGGACCGGTGAGGTGGAAGCGGGCTTCACGGAAACCTATACCTTCTACACCGCCAGCGACGACGGCGTACGGTTGTGGATAGACGGTCGGCAGCTTGTTGACAACTGGACCGATCACGCCTCCACCGAGAATAGTGGAACCATCGATCTGGTCGCCGGTAATACGTACAGTCTGGTCATGGAGTACTATGAGAACGGCGGCGGCGCGGTGGCGGAGCTGCGCTGGTCGAGTCCACACACGCCCAAGCAGCTCATTCCGCAAGCGGCGTTGGCGCCGCCGGTGAAGGCCAGCGGCCCCATCCCGGCCAACGGATCGACCGGCGCGAGCCTGAGTCCGATTTTGACCTGGAACCCGGGCGATTACGCCGCGTCACATGAGGTCTATTTCGGTACCGACCGAGACGCCGTGGCCAACGCCACGAAGGCCTCGCCGGAGTTCAAGGCGACCAAGGCTCTCGGCGATGAAAGCTACGATCCGGGCCAGCTTGCCTGGTATACGACGTACTACTGGCGCGTTGATGAGGTCAACAACGTGAATCCCGACAGTCCGTGGGTCGGTAATCTGTGGAGCTTCACGACGGGCGATTTCCTCTTGGTGGATGACTTCGAGACCTATACGGACGACGACACGGCGGGCGAAGCCGTCTGGCAACACTGGATCGATGGTTTCGGCATCGCGGATAACGGTTCACAGGTCGGCTACCTATTGCCCCCATACGCCGAGCAGACGATTGTGCATAGCGGCCATCAGTCTATGCCTTTGTTCTACAGTAACGTCGACGGCGTGACGAATTCACAAGGCGAGATGACGTTGACGTGGCCGCGCGACTGGACCGAGCAAGAGGTTGCGGAATTGTCCTTGTGGTTCAGAGGCATTCCAGGCTCGACGGGCAGCTTCGTTGAAGCGCCGGCGGGCACCTTCACGATGACGGGTTCGGGCGCCGATATCTGGAATGACGCCGACGAGTTTCACTACGCCTATAAGGCGCTCACCGGTGCCGGCTCGATTGTCGCGAGGGTGGAAAGCATCACCAATACGAACACGTGGGCCAAGGCTGGGGTGATGATTCGCGAGACGCTCGATCCGGGCTCGAAGCATGCGACGATGGTCGTCACACCCGGCCAGGGCATTTCCTTCCAGCGACGCCCTGTGGCCGACTCAGGTAGCGCCGACACGACGACCGGCGGGATCATCGCGCCGTACTGGGTGAAGATCGACCGGGACATCGCCGGGAACTTCTCGGCCTACGGCTCGCCAGACGGCACGACCTGGACGCTTCAGGGCACTCCCGAGAATATCTCGATGGGCTCGAACGTCTACATCGGTCTGGCGGTGACCAGCCACGACGCGGCCCTGACGTGTCAGGCGGTGTTCTCCAACGTGACGACGACTGGGAACGTCAGTGGCCAGTGGGCGGACCAGGACATCGGAATCACCAGCAACGCGGCTGAGCCACTGTACGTGGCGGTTTCCAATGCCTCAGGCGCACCAGCGGTCGTTGCCAACGACGATCCAGCGGCGGCGCAGATCGACACGTGGACGGAATGGCGCATCCCGTTGCAAGCGTTTGCAGATCAGGGCATCAACCTGAGAGACGTGGATAGGATCGCGATCGGCCTGGGTAGCGAGTCCGGCATAGTATCCGCCGGCGGCTCGGGCACGGTCTATATTGACGACATCCGGCTCTACCGGGCGACTCCGGAGCCTGAGCCTCAGCCTTGACCGGTCAGCCAATAGGGTGCCATGCACCGTACCGCGTCTACTGCACGGTGAGGTCGAAGCCGCAGGGTGTGGCGTGCCCAAAATGTCCCGGGGACGGGACACACCCTGCGGCCTTTGGCTGAGAAGCTGGTCTGATCCTGGCACGCAGACTGGTGCGAATGAAGATGATGGACTGCGGCTTTGCCAAGATTTCTCTTGACAGGGCCGCAGTCCATTTGGTACATAAGGTAACAAGATTGCGTGGGAATTCTGTGTTTTTCGAGCGGTACTGTCCGCGCGGTTTTTCGGAGTTCTCACGTTCGCATCAGGAGTCTGGGTCTGGCTTTTTGAATGAAAGGAGGTGGTCAGATCGTGTAGCTCAAGTCTGACCCTGAACGGAAGTGGGGTGGTAGCGAGTATTGGCATTCACTGGCTTGTTGCACGTCCCTTTTTGAAGGAGGAATATCATGTTCAAGAAACTGGTTTGTTCAATCTGCCTTGTCTTTGCGCCGGGACTGGTGGGCGGCGCTTCAGCGGGACTATTGGCCCACTGGGCGTTCGATGACGGCTCGGGCGTGACGGCTCAGGACAGCTCAGGCAACGGTCACGCCGGCACGTTGCTTGGCGATCCGACGTGGGTGACGGGGGTGATCGGCGGGGGAGCTTTGAGTCTGGATGGCTCGGACGGTCTTGTGGAAGTCGCCCACGACGCTTCGCTTTCGCTGACGGACGCTCTGACCATCACCGCGTGGACGAAGCTCAACGATCTCAACACGTATTACTTTCTAGTCTGTAAGCAGCCCAGCGGCACGGCGGGCGACAACTATCCAGGCAACTACGAGTTTAGAACAGAAATCACCAGCGGCGCTCTCCAGTTCGGCCACCAGGAAACCGAAGGGGAGCAGTATACCTTCTACACGTCCACGTCGGCTGTGACTGCCGGGCAATGGTATCACGTAGCCGTTACCGTGACGAAAGGGCAGCGCGTCCAATTCTACATCGACGGCATTGACGCCGGGAGCGCCGAGCAGTCCGCCAATTTCGGCGTGCTGAACGAGGAGCCCGTCAGAATTGGAGGCAGAAAGGATGGGTATTCTTTCTTCAACGGATTTCTGGACGACGTTTATCTATATAACCGGGCGTTGTCGGCGGACCAGGTGCAAAAACAGTTCGAAGGTATTGAGCCGACGTTCACCATCGCGGAGAATCCTAGCCCGGCTGACGGCGCCGTGTTCAAAGATACGTGGATTACCTTATCCTGGTCGCCCGGCGACTCCGCGGCCTCGCACGACGTATATCTGGGTGATAATCTCGACGACGTGAACGACGGCGTCGGCGAAACCTTCCGAGGCAACCAGACCACGACCTTTTTTGTGGCTGGCTTTCCCGGAT
>JARRQQ010000421.1:0-5554 GCA_037381725.1 Sedimentisphaerales bacterium | reverse complement strand
CTCCAGGACTTCCTTGCAGCAAGCGTCTTCCCTGATCCCAACGAAGAACCGCTCCATTTCATTCCGGCTGATCTGGGAGAATTGCTCCTTCATTCGGCCGATCATAGGCCCCAGGTCCCTGGCTCCGAACCAATCGATGAATTCCGTGGTGTGCTCGGCGACGATCTCCATGCCCCGAGCCATGTCCCGCTGACGTGCCTTTCGATTCTGTTCGACGACGGCGGCCAGATCGTCGATACTGTAAAGGTACACCTCTTCCAGCTCGTTGATCGCCGGCTCGAAGTTGCGCGGCACAGAGATGTCGATGACCAGTAGCGTCTTGTCCTTCCCACGGGCGGTGATCTTCCTGAATGAGGTCTTTGTGAACAAATAGTCCTGAACGGAAGCGGCGGCAATGACGATGTTCGCATCCGCCACCTGCTCCTCAAGCTGCTCCCATTTGCCGGCGGCAATCCCATACTGTCCCGCCACATTGAGGCCACGAACATAGGAACGGTTCACAACGATGAGATTTCGGGCGCCCACTGAAATCAGGTGCCGAATGATCAGACGGCCCGTCTCGCCGGCGCCGATCACCACCACCCGGGCTGATGCGATGTCGGCAAAGAGTTGCTTGGCCAGTTCCACCGCCACCCCGGCCACGCTCACCCGTCCGCTCGAAACGGCGGTGGTCGTATACACTTGCTTGCTCGTCGCAAAAGCGCAGTGAAACAGCCGGTTCAGGACCTTGCCCGTGGTCTTGGCCGCACAGGCCAGCCGATAGCTTTCCTTGACCTGCCCAATGATCTCGGCCTCGCCCACCACAAGACTGTCCAGGCTCGATGCGACCGTCAGCAGGTGCCGGACTGCATCTTCATTTTCGTGAACGTAGAGGAAAGGGTGAAAATCGTCCAACTCAACGTGATGGAACTCCGAGAGTACTCGGCCTGGGGGAACGTCTGCTTGAGCGCGGCCAGCGCCCGGCTCGTCTCGGCTGGGTCGAAAGCCAGCTTCTCACGAATCTCCAGCGGAGCCGTCTTGTGGTTGAGTCCAAGGACTACGATCTTCATATCCTGCTCTTATCTTGTCGTTCCGACCGTTTGGACGCCGGAGAAGTGATGCCCGCTCTTGCAGCACACCGAGGTGCCCACTACGGCAAACAGAATCAAAACAAACGCAATGATGGTCACACGGGCGATGGTCTTCTCCTTGAGCTTAATCGTCTTCCATAGCACGAGGATCGTCGCCAATAGCAACCAAACGACTGCAATGAGAACGATTTTTGCATCGGTCAGCCAATCCAGAGCCGTTCTGTTGAGCGAGGTCGAGATCGCCGCCAGGCCGATCCCGCTTGCCAGCCCGAGTGTCATCAGAACGAAACACGACTTGAGACCGAACAGATTCAACTGCTTGAGCCTTTCGATGCTTGGAACTTTGCCGAGGACCTGGAGCAGGTCTTTCCGCTTGAGCTTTCGCGTGGCAAAGAGATAAAGAACAGCACTGGCGGTGGCGAGCATCGCCGAGGCGCCCGCCAGGATCATGGCAATGGCGTGAGCAATCGCCCAGGGCGTGGAAGCGGGCGCCTGGGCTTGTGAGGCCGGCTCGGCCACGATAGCCGTCAAGACCACAAGCACCAGCAGAACCCAAGCCATGACCGAGCCGAACCACACCTGCTGGATTGCCAGACTGAAAAACAGGTACGCCAAACCAAACACGACGGTCAGGACGATCATCGATTCGAAAAGCCCCGTCAATGGAACCGCCTTGATCGCCACGGCCCTGAGGACCAGGATCACCGCCTCAAGAACGACCGCCAATGAAACAAGAGGCAAGAGAAATCGCCTGGATTTCTCACCGCCGGGCAGTAATTGGAGCACCCCAACCACCGCCCCGGCTACGCTGATTCCAACCACCAGGCCGACAACAAGCATTTCGTTCAGCGGCAAATCAAACATTGGGATTCCTTAGTTGTCATGCATTAGTCCCGGAAAATGCCTGAAGTAACACGCGAGTGTCATCCCGAACGAAGCCGAGGGAACTGGCCGTGGAGGAACAGACTCGTCGCTCCGCTCGTCCCGCCACCTTTGGGCGCCTTGGCTCACTTCGGTCACTGCCCTTTCTCACCACCGACGTACGTGGGTGGAACTTTCTTGAGCTCCCTCGTCGTGGCCAGCGCGCGGTAGTCGGATACCCCGCACGCTTGGCTCATGCGTTCGGCAATCTGTTCTACCTCCCAAATATCCGCACCGTGCACCATCGTGTACAGATTATACGGCCAATTGTCACGCGTGTATCGCTCGTACGCGTGGCTGACCTCGGCGAAACCTGCCAGTATCGCGCCCACTTTCTCAACCCGTTCGGGCTCGACTCGCCAGACAACCATGGCCCCGCCGGACAGACCGACCCGGAAATGATCCACGATAGCGCCAACTCGCCGCAATTTGCCGTCTTGGCGCCAGCCCTTTAGAATCGACAGAAGGTCGCCCGTATCCATTCCGAGTTGTCCGGCCATATCCTCATAAGGAGTCCGGCTCAGCGGAAAACCGCCCTGAAGCGCCGCCAAGACCTTCCTTTCCGTATGGAATACGGGATGCTTCATCCTCTTCTGACCAAAAACCACCTGTGTCCCCACAACCTCGCTCATTATCACGTGCCAATGCGAGTTCACGACGCCAGCAGCGATGGTCCATTGGGCGCGTGTCGCATATTTCCCAAAAACGAGAAACGCATCCACCACTCTACTCCATTATACACATTTTACCCCTAATTGCAAGAGAAGTTCGCTCGTCGCCGCATCTTTTCCGGCAGTTTTGTGTTTGCCCCGCCTCATGAAGTGTCATAGAATTGCAAATGTTGAAGGTTGGAATCAGATAAGTACAAACGGCAGAGTTTTGGCGGCCCCGAATCGGGTCGTCCCAAGGAGAGAACATGACTGTCCCAAGCGTGCTGATTATCGATGACGACCCGGATTTCGTGGATATCACGAGGCAAATCCTCGAGACAAAGGAGTATGACGTGCGGCTCGCCTACAATCCGGAGGAAGGATGGACCAAGCTGAAGGAAGACGTGCCGGACATTCTCATCCTCGATGTGATGATGGGTAGAGGCGCCGAAGGATTCCTCATGGCCAGAAAGATCAGGCAAGACCCCCACTTCTCCGAGATGCCCATTCTGATGCTGACCTCCATGCGCGAGCAGACCGGCTTTGATTTCCCGGGTGAACCGATACACTCCAAGTTCTTGCCAGTGGATGACTACGTAGAGAAAGGCATCGAACCCAGCGTCCTTTTCGACAAAATCGAGCAACAGCTCGCCAAGAAGGAGAGTAAGGAGTGAGGGTGAGGTACCATTAGGGTACAGTCATCCGATCAATGCAAGAAAAGTAGGAGCAGGCTGCAACAGCGGCGTTAGTGTTGATAGGCTCGTCGCCCTACTGTATCCTTGGGCCTAACAAAACCGGGACCACCGCCCGCCACATAACCATAACTCGCACCAGATTTGTCCGGACTGACCCAAAAAGAGTAGAGACTTCCGTCCTTGAGATGAAAGCGGAAACGCACTGGTTGTCCAATAAGGGCGGAAAGGTCCTCGCTATCCTTCCAGGTCACCTGTTGCAGAGTCGTGTCGGCTGTAATGGGGTTACAATTGTCAACACCAAAGGGCTCAACGATCTTGCCATCGAGGTTGAGCACTTCCGCCCGCAACGTACCTCTGGGAGCATCGACATTGACAAAAAGGCACTTGCCCTGAAATGTGACAGGCCGTGTAGTCAGCACGCCGGATTCCTCTCCAGCATTCATGGAGGCAAAACCGTCACGACGCATTGTAGCGAGTCCCGTGTTGCAGTTTCCGTCCCAGAAGCGGTCGGCAAGCGCCCGGCCGCTGACGTAGAAATACAACTTGTCCCGCACGATCAGGCAACAGCCACCCACGCTTTGCACGTTACCCCAGTTCCATGCTCCTTCGGTTGGATTGACTGTAAGGAATCGGCGACGGTCGGGACGGTACCAGTGGAAGCCATCGCGGCTATACCCCACCAATACCTCATTGCGCTTTTGGATCTTCAATCTGGCACATTCGCTATTCGGCGGCCCCTGCCAAATGGAGAACAGTCCGAGCATCAGGCTCTCATACGCGACGGCATCGTGGTTGTAAAGCTGGGGTTCGATATTGCTGTATTTAGGATCAGGATTGTGGGGGTCCAGACGGTCCGCACATAGCCAGGGTACGGCACCATTCGCCACGTGTTCAACACCAACAACAGCGTCAGAAGCTTCAAAATAGGCCCGTGCCCGCCCCACCTCCGATTGGCTGATCCGCAGACCGAATATCCACTTCTTGCGAAAAGGGTTGTAGTGCACGGTTGTCCGGTCACCGATCCTTGTTGCGCTCACCGCGATGGGTTCCGACCAATGGATGCCGTCCGCCGAGCACCGCAACGCCAGACTCCATCTCCGCGGGATGGGCGTTGTGACAAACATCTTGTAGCGGCGTAGCGGATCGGAATCGTCCTGGTCGAGCCACACCGTGCTCGAATCGCGGTAGCGCCCCCCGCTGGCAGCTTCGACATTGCGGTGACTGAGCACCTCGTTCGTGCCCGGATGGACGTCAAAAGAAGGCTTGTCCCAATGAATCCCATCTCGGCTGGTCGCCAAACACGTGCTCGCGATGTAGCCTCCTATGTACCACATCTTGAACAGCTTGTCTTTGCGGTCGTAAAAAACTCCGTCGCTGAAAGGTGCGGCCGCCCGGGCTGCGTCTTCCTGTTCCCACGGTTTATCCGGGGCCAAGACAGGGTTCTCCGGGTAATAGTCCGGCAGATGATAGCTGCGTTTCAACGTCGTATGCTCAATCAGAAAATCGTCCACGAACAATTGTCGGCCGACGTCGATGGGGACTATCTCCGGGCGCTGCTCCAAGTACGGCACCCGCATCGGCTCTCGCGTCAGCTCCCTTCTCTCGGGCGGCCATTGGCTGGGCAGCGTAATGCCGTTGTAGAGGGTCTCGCCCGTCGCAAGAGACAACATCAGCGATGAAACAACTATTCCACAGAGAAATGCCTGTTTGTACCGGATGCCCTTCATCGTTTGTCTCCAGTTGACTCCTGTTGCCACGCCGCACCGGCTCCCGTCCATTTGTAACCTGCTCCAGCACCTACGTCAATCGTCTTGATTCTCCGCAACATGGGATTAAGCACGTGCCACTCTGTCGATTCTCTGATATGATTTGTTCGTTGATCGTTCTGGGCTGTGACAAGAAAATATCTGGCGCAGCACAAAGCCTATGATGTATCAGAACAGAGCATAGATTTCAGTATGAAAAGAGGTGGCAGCGATGAAGAACCGTTTCGACTCCGTTCTCGCACGAGTAACCCTCTGTGTCCTGCCTATCGCCTGCATCTTTCCTTCAGTGTCGTTTGCCGGACTTGGGTGTGCCGGGGCGTCGTTTGACTCGGCCAATTTCCTTGAGGAAAAAGTCTTTTTTTGCAATTCCATCGATACCGCCTATGAACGCGACGGAGACACCAGTAGTGCTTAAAGCATTCATTATACCTCTTTCGATAATACCAAAATTC
>JARRQQ010000420.1:0-5232 GCA_037381725.1 Sedimentisphaerales bacterium | reverse complement strand
CGAGGTGCGGATGCGCGTGGCGACCACCCCGCCGTTGGATGATTCGGAGACGGGACCCTGGCCGGAAGGCGGCATCGGCTACCACATCAGAGATAACGGTAAGGGCATGGTTGGTATCTCCGACGGAACGGGAATCATCTCGTTCTCCCTGGCCAAGGCCGGTGAGCCGGACTTCGCAGACGTCGCGACCGACGTGCTGGTTATGAACAACCTGG
Source organism: Sedimentisphaerales bacterium (assembly GCA_037381725.1). Lineage (GTDB taxonomy): Bacteria > Planctomycetota > Phycisphaerae > Sedimentisphaerales > Anaerobacaceae > JAFGTG01. Next base: position 5,017 of record JARRQQ010000420.1, on the reverse strand, counting down.
TCGGCGCTGAGGTATCGGACGACGTGGACACGGAAGATGCGGCCGCAGCCACGGCCGTGAATATGCTGGAGATCGATGATGCGACCCAGTGGAACACCTTTGTGATTGACATCGCTGCCGGCGGCGCGGGCACCCACGTGGTGACCGTATCCGCCAACGGCGGCCCGGCGGAGACGTTCGAAGTCACGATGGGTGGCGGTACGGAAAAGGACGTCCCGTACATTACCGTGGGCTCATCAGGAACCGGTGGTATCACGGCGTTCGATGTGGACTATGTGACGGTAACTGATTGAGGACCAGGTCTGTAGTCCGTGATTTTGCATCAATTTGGGGCCTGTGCCGGTTTTCCGACACGGGCCCCTTTCTTNNCCGAGCGCGGACCCGCCTCTTGACATGGAGAGCCATATTGAGTACGCTGCACTGTGCTGGATGTCACCAAGGAATTTGTGGTTAAGAATGTGACCTCGGACATATGCGGCTATCTCCACGATACAAGGAATTTCCCCCTCTTCTGCTCACGTGGTTTCGCAAGAACGCCCGCGACCTGCCCTGGCGTAAGACAAAAGACCCGTATGCTATATGGGTCTCGGAAATCATGCTTCAGCAAACACAGGTCGATACCGTCGAGCCTTATTATCACCGATTCATCAAGCGCTTTCCCACGGTCCAGCGATTAGCCCGAGCGAGAACCGACACGGTTCTGAAGCTGTGGGAGGGATTGGGGTACTATTCTCGCGCCAGGAACTTGCACATGGCCGCCAAAGAGATTGTCCGAAATCATAGCGGAGATGTGCCGGAATCGAAAGAGGCCTTGCTTTCCCTTCCGGGCGTCGGTCCCTATACCGCCGGGGCGATTGCCAGCATCGCGTTCAACAAGGACGAGCCGCTCGTCGATGGAAACGTAATTCGCGTGCTGTGCCGTGTTTTTCGCATTCGTGAAGACCCGAGGTCCGGTGCGGCGCAAAAACATCTCTGGCACTTAGCTAAAGACCTTGTACCCTCCGGCCGAGCGGGCACTTTCAATCAGGCGCTGATGGAATTGGGGGCGACCGTTTGTTTGCCGCGAAGACCGAATTGCAACGCCTGTCCCCTTGGGAAAATTTGCAGCGCCAAGGCTCACAGCGAACAGGGAACACTCCCCTATCGGGCAAGCAGATCGCCTTTGCCCCACCAGGACGTTGTCGTCGCCGTGATTTACAAGAACGGCAGAATCCTGATCGACAAACGCAAGCCGAACGGGTTGCTTGGAGGGCTGTGGGAATTCCCCGGCGGAAAGATCGAGAACGGCGAGACGCTTACGAAGGCCTTGAGACGAGAGGTCCGCGAGGAACTGGGAGTCTCAATCCGAATCAGGCGCCCGCTCGTCACGGTGGACCATGCCTATTCCCACTTTTCGGTAACGCTCCATGCTTTCGAGTGCGCCCACGCATCAGGGACGCCGAAGTGCCGCTCTTGCGTGGATTGCAGGTGGGTGTACCCGAAACAACTGAAGAGCTTCGCATTTCCCGCCGCCAACAAGAAGATAATCGCAGCGTTGCAAAAGGGCCGGACGCGCTAAGAAAAAGCTGGCCTGGCGGATTGCTCAAGCATACAATCTATGCCCGGGGAGAGTATGAGACATGGACAGGTTATTCAGAATGAAAACCTACGGCGTGCTAGTCATGTGGCTAACGATGAGCCTGGTCGGCGCCGCGCCCCGTTCATACGGCGCGGACCTACCGAAGGCAAAATGGCCGAAACATATCCAAACCGTACTGGACACAACCAAGCCGCTCGAATTCGACAGAGGCAAGCGTTTGCCGCTTTATCTCTGGCAGGCCATGAATCCGGGTTTGCTCGATCAGGACGCCGCCCGGGAACTGGTCGAAAAACTGAATGAGCGAGGTATCGGGCTGGTCACGTCCTGGAACCCGGGCAAGCGCGAGCAAAGTTTGGCGGAATCTCAGACGATAGCCAAAGCCCAGGAGAAACTGGGCTTGCGGGTGAACATCAACGCCACGTCCTGTCTCTATTCATTCTTCAATGGTGACGAACGGACCGCCCATGTCGATGACGAAGGCCGGCCCTTTTGGGATACCTCTTTCGGCAACCATAAGATGGGCTGTCCGTTCGCGCTCGACTTCCGCCGGCCCGCCGTGAAGGAGCAGCTTGAATATTTTATCAAGGCGTTCAAGAAGAACGACTTGAACGTTGACTTCATCTTTACGGACTGGGAGATTGACGGTCCCATCGAATTCAACGGGGCGCAGGCGGCCTCCAAACGGTGCCGGCGCTGTCGTCAAGACATTCAGGACATTGACAACTTCGAGCATTTTCAGAAGGTCCTTCGGCAGATCAGGTCTGAGCTGCAACGTGAGGTTTACGCCGAGCCGATAAGGCAAAACTTCCCCGGAGTCCTCGTGGGCAACTACGGCGTCTATCCCCACAATGGCTACCGTTACTGGTACGACTATTACGAATACTACGTCGACGGCCAACCCTGTCAGATCGACCAGCGGGCCAGGTACAGAAAATGGTATGATGAATTTCCTGAAACCGGCTACACGTTCGCCATGCCTGTCGTGTACACGTGGCGTCGAATCTTTGATTGGTACGACTACGCCGACACAGACTATCGCTGGTTCTATAATATGCTACTGGTTGCCAGCACCGTCGGCAAGCACACCCCGAACGACGTGCCGATCATCAGCTTCGTGCACTGGCATACCATCGAGTCCGACGACAATCCCGGCGCGGCAAAGCAATTCAGCGAAGCTAAGTACCAGGAGTTGTTGTGGCATATGCTGTTGAGAGGAACCGATACGTTCTTCCTCTGGTGTCGCAACCAGGAGGCCCCCGAGGAAATCCGGCTCTTACATCAGGTCTACGCACAAGCTCAGCAGTACGGCCGATTTCTCTCCGAGGGGAAGCCGATCCTTTTCGACGTTCCCAAGCAGCCGGGCACGGTTGTCTCGGCCTTGAAGCTGGAGGACCGTTTGCTAGTGCGCCGAACGGATTTCAAAGAGACGAGCGAGCCGGTAGAAATAACCGTCGGTGACAAGAAAATCAAAGTCGCAAGTTTGCCGGGACAATGTCAGATTATCTCGTTGCATTGAGTCGTTTTTTGAGAAAGGGAACACGATGAAAATCAGAAATCTTTTAGCCGTCCTTGTCATGTTGATTCTTAGCTTGTCCGGCTATTCCTTGGCGGGGGACAAGATGGGCCTGACGACCCTGAACAGCATGGAGCGGATCGGCCAGGATCAGGCAGCCTTCGGGACCGCCTCCGTTGAGATCTGCTCGGCAAAAAATGAAGTGGAGTCCTTCCAGGTCGTTGTCTCTGCGCCGGCCGAGAACATCACCGTCGCCAAAGTGGAAATGTCCGACCTCGCCGGACCGGGCGGTGCCAAAATCGACAAAGAGAACGTCAGACTCTACAGAGAGGAATACGTTCGAGTTAGAATCTCGACGTCTCGCGCCGAACTACCGCCGGGACTCTATGCGGATCCCCTCGTTCCGTTCATCAATCCCATAACGGGCGAGCCGATTGAACCTCTTACGGAAAGCCGCAAAAGGTGGGGAGAGCGGACGATCAGGAGCGGCTACGATATGTACGCGGTACCGTTCGAGGTCTTTAAGGGCCAAAATCAACCCCTCTGGATCGACGTGCACGTGCCCAAAACCGTTCGTGCAGGCGTGTACAAGGGAGAGCTGCGCGTTTCGGCACGAGGCGGGATTTCCGAGCGGATTCCCGTGACCGTCACGGTATGGGATTTTGCCTTGCCCGACGGACCTACCCACAGAAACCACTTCGGCAGCTTCAGCAACGTGGCACGATACTTCGACGTCAAGCGCGGCTCGAACAAAGCCAAGGAAATCGAAATGAATTATTGCCGGGCGATGGCCGAGCATCGTATCAACCCGCCGATCCCAAGCTACTTGCTGCCGGAAGTGAACGATGACGGCTCGCTCACCATCATCCCGGAAAGACACCAGGCCCTGAAGAAGTTTATCGAAGAATTCCACGTCACCGATTTTCAAATCCCCCGCTCTCGCTTCGCCCGGCTGCCAGGCTCGACGCTGCGCTCGGATTACAAAACGATCTCCCCAGCCAACAGGGAGAAGGCCCAACGGTACTACAAGCAGTTCTATCAGTACCTAAAGGACAACGGCTGGGAAAAGGGGGCCTATCTGTACATGTTAGATGAGCCGAACCTGCGGGAGAACTATGAACAGGTGCTCGTTCTCGGTCAACTCGTTCACGAAGCCGTGCCTCAGCTTAGATGCTTAGTTGTCGAACAGACGTACAAGCAGGACCCGTCGTGGCCGGACATGGACCCGGCAATCGATATTTGGTGCCCCTTATGGTCCTTTATCGACCGCAAGACCATCAGCGAGAAGATCGCCGAAGGCGACGAGGTCTGGTCGTACACGGCGTTGGTACAGCGCTCCCCTCGGTATCATCCTGAGTACGATAAAGTCAAAAACCTCGACCCGCCCTATTGGCACATCGACCGGCCCTTGATCGTCTATCGCGTCCCGACCTGGATCAACTACCAGTATGGCATCACCGGACTACTTTATTGGAGCACTGTCACGACCGTAATCGAGCCGTGGTTCAATCCGGCCTTCGCCCATCCCCGGCACTATAACGGCGGTGGATTCCTGTTCTATCCCGGAACTCCCTGCGGGATCGATGGGCCGGTCACCAGTATCCGCCTGAAGAATCTGCGCGATGGCATGGAAGACTACGAGTATTTCGCACTGCTGGACAGGCTCGCAGGCCGAAAGGCGGCCAAGGAAATCGTCGATACCATTGCCCCGAACTGGTGGGGCTTCTCGAAAACTCCGAATGACTACCTGGCCGCGCGGAAGAAACTCGCGGAACGAATCCTGGCGTTGAAGAAGTAACGGACTCAAACTGACCGCCCCACACTGTCATCTCTGCAAAAGCAGGGAACCAGGAACTTTGGGGTTTGAGTAGATTCCCGCGATAGCGGGAATGACAAGCGTGACAGGGAGAATGACAAGAAAGGAT
>JARRQQ010000419.1:0-4649 GCA_037381725.1 Sedimentisphaerales bacterium | reverse complement strand
AATCTGACCGACTCGACATAGAAGAAAGGCTGTGAGCCCCATAATCCTGGTTCTCACAGCCCTTTTTGCAAAGAATGAGTTTAGTTTCTATTCTTCAGGAGCTTCGTGTTGCCCAGCCTATAGCATAGCGATAATAACCTGGGCGGCGGCAATCAAGCCGTCTGCGTCTTCCTCGGGTATCTTGTTACCACTTTGTGCCTCAGCGGCGTTAATAAAGGCATAAAGGGCGTTAGTCGCCGCTACATCATTGTTCTGGTTTACGTCATCCAGGGCATTCACCGCGGCATCCAGTTTCGCATCCAGACTGTTCTCAATCCCATACTGCAGGTTTAGGCTCGCGACGACATCTATCAGCACTTCGGTCAATGCTTTTGCTCCCAATCCCAAAGGCGAGATAAGGGGGTAATCATCCTGCCCACCAGGGAATGTGTATGCAGTATCGCCAATGCCATTACCATCACTATCCCCACCGGTATAGTCGCTCCAGTAGTTGCCGCTTCCATCCAAGTCGAACACATTGCCAGTTGAACCGGCATATACACCGGCCTGAATACCATTGTTAAGAAAGTTGTTATTGTAGATTGTGTTATTGACGGCTCCACTGAGCCAGATTCCATATTCGGAGCAGGCAGAGATGGTGTTGTCCGTTATTACGGACGTGCCGGCATTGCCGATACTAATTCCATATTGGCAGTCTGATATATTCGTATACATCACATTAATTCGTGTGGCGGTCTGTATGTTAATTCCAACGTCACAGCCAGTGACATTGAGATTCTGGATGGTGATATAGCCATTCTGTGACGCGTCGCTTTGATCAAACGAAATTCCATAATAATTAGGGGGTGGATCTATTGGCGCACTTATTGTGTGTCCGCCTCCATCGAAAGTAATACGGTCAGTTTCATCACCATAATAAGGGCCAGGATTACCGGGGACATAAAGACTGACGTTAGGGTTGGACAATATAATCGTGTCGGACACATCTTGGTTCAGAGTGTACGTACTGCCAGACACATCATAGTAGGCAGTATCACCCGGGATGTTAATTACCGCGACAGTTGGCCTCACTCCTATGGCCAGGAATGACAAGGCGATGACGGTTGTGTAAAGGGCTTTCTTGTTCATGGTGTGTCCTCCTTTCAAAATAGACCTACGGTTACATCGTTTCAGCGAACAAAACAAAAGCCAGTCTTATGTTAGGTTCTTTGGATAAAATAGTCAAGGCAATTCCTGGAGGAAATAGAAGGCGGGCAGAGAAGTCGGCCCATTGAACAAGGCAAGTGTCAGGCGGGACGTGTTGATAGAAAAACGGAGGATTTTCTGTAAATTCCTCGATTTTCAAGGGGAATACGGGTGAATTTGCCCCGAGGCCAGGCGGGTAGGCTCTGGTCTGCCGGGCTCAGAGTCGTATCTGGGGGGTTGGAATTTATGACAGTCCGGCGGGAGGCGCCGCCTTATTTTTCCACCTTTCCACCGTCTTGATCTGCCGTGTCGGCGGTGACTTTCGTGGCATTCTTGTTCTCTTCCAGTGAAGGCATCGGCCTGTTCTTCAGCTCCCTGAACTTCTTCATCGCTTCTTCGGGAATCGGTTCATTGTCTTTGTAAATATGGGGCGAGAGAAAAACGATCAGTTCGGTATTGTTGACTACCGTGTCCGTGTACCTGAACAACAGGCCCACCAGCGGGATATCGCCGAGGATCGGAATCTGGCTGGTCTGTTTGGTGAACTCCTTTCGCCGCAGCCCGCCGAGGACAACCACCTGGCCGTCCCGAAGCAGAACCTCACTTTGGGTGGTTCTCGTGTCGATGACGGGGACGTCGGTGGCGCTCTGTCCTACGGCTACGTTTTGTTCTGCGTTGAGGCTGAGGAAGATGAGGTTGCCTTCAGTCAAAGTGGCGGTGACGTTCAGTGTAACGCCCACTTTCTTGAACTGGGTTGACGACATGCTTCCGCCGCCGTAGGTATCTATGACCTCGTTGTAGGGAAGCTCTCTGACGGATTCGATGGAAGCGGCCTTACCGCTGACAACCATCACCCTCGGACTGGCGAGGATCTCGACCTTCTCTTTCTGCTGGAGCAAGGAAACGACGTTTCGGATCGACCCGCTGATCACGCTGAAGTTGGCGCCGAAACCGGTCGTATTGAAGGCCGTCGCATCTTCGATGCTATCGTCGTCGGCTGGGACGGAGCCGAGGCGCGACGTGAAGTTTTGCCTGTAGCTGAAATCATAATTCTTGGTGGACAGGAGATCCCAGTTGACGCCGATTTCAGTCTCGTCACCCAGTTGGACGTCAACGATGACGACCTCGACCATGATCTGAGGGAGGGTTATGTCCGCCTTCTTGATTTCTTCCACAATCTTCGTCAGACGCTCTTCCGTGTCACAAATAATTAGAGAGTTGTTTTTCTCATTGACTGTTATCGTTCCTCGCGAAGAAGACATATTGCTGATCGCCTCCTGGAGGCTCTTGGCATTGAGAAATTTCAGCATGACGGTCTGGACAAACAACCCCGGCATCTCTTCAACAGGCTCCGAGGACGGAACAGTATCGGATGGGACATCTTGCATCAATTTTGGAATCTCGGCAAATGGATTCTCCCGGCCGACGGCGCTGGCCTTGGTCTCCGCGCCCAACACCGCTCCGGATCGGATCGGGCCGCACCACGTGCCGATCGTTAGGAGGACACAGCAAAGGACCGTTTTCAAGTATCTCGCTCTTTTCATCACGCCTGCTCCTTATCTGCAAACGTACAAATCGTGATAGTGATGTCGCACCTGGGTTGGTCCAAGTCGTAGTCGACCGTGCGAAGATTTATCCTGTCGATCCATACTCTTTCAGCTCGCGATTGCAACCTGTGTATCAACTGGGTTATATTCTTGTAGGAACCGGCCACACTCAGGATTGTGCTTTTGACAACGATGCCGGCAGTGTCTTCTGAAAGCCCAGGCTGAGCATTCTGCTTGCTGTCAACAAGGTTTACTGAGTATACCGAACAGCCCGTTTCTTCGGCGATAGCCTGCAAATCGCTGAAGAACTCCCTCGCCTTGTCCGGCATAAATAGTGCATTCTGAAGCTGAGCCGCCTGTTCCTGTAGTTCCTTCACTTTCTTCCTCCTAACTCGAACCCTGGTTTCCACAACCTTGTTCTTTCCTATCACGTTCTCCATTGTGGAACCGTATCGCTCCGCCGCCGACAGGTAACTGGCGCGCGGAGCAACCATCCAGTTGTACATTGCTATTACAGCGATCAATATAAGCGATGCCGAAAGGGCGGTTCTCGATGAAGGACTCAATTTAGAAAGATTGTTCGCCAACATCTGCTACTGCCCCTCATCCCGGATCAGTGAACAATTGATTACATACTTCACGAGTCCTCCTGTTTTTTCTTCTCTGATTGTCTCCTTGAGAGAAGCTGAGCTTATATGATCAGATTGATCTAGCATCTTCACAAAGAGATGCACCACCTCATATGAGAGTGCAACACCATTCAGGAGCATGTTGGTATTGTCGTCACTGTACAATCTTGTTATGCGCACAGTCTTGGGCGTCAGATTCTTGACGTCTTCCAGGATACCAGCCCAATCGGCGCTATAACGGGAATCTAAGATACTTTTCAACCGGGCCGGTCTGTCCGACAATTGCTTGATTTGTTTGTCCAAAGACTCCTGCTCTCTGAGAAGGACATAAGTGTCCTGTGATAGTTCTGTCTGTTTCCTTAGGGTAGTCTTCTGTTCGATCTTCTGAGCCAACATTCCAATGCCGACCGCAGCGAATATCATGAGAAGCAGGATGACGGCGATAATGTTGCTTGTTATGAGAAAATGCCTTTTCGCGGATTTGATATCGGCGGATTCCGGCGGAAGTAGATTGATTTTCAGGTTATGCCCATCTATGTTCAAGAGCCTCATGGCGAGGCCAATTGCGACGACCGAAGGCTTTTCGGTCCCACTGTCTTGCACAGCGAGTATGTCTTGAAGGATATTCTCGTTCGTCTTGACCTGGAGATTCGCCCACGGTATTTCGTCCCTCAGATGTTGCTCAGTGTCATTGGGCAGTGAAGCCGAATCGGCGTCAATAACGATGTTCCATTCTCCCGAGACCTCCGCTATCTCTACGTCGTAGAACTGAATAACGGCTTTTACTTCTTTGGCAAGCCGGCCGCTCAGCCCTTCCAGCTCTGTCTCGATCGGACCAATATTCCTTGTCCGGACAAGGTCGAGGTTTTGTTTTCTGAATACGCATAGAGTTAGAATGCTGTCCCTCAAGATGGCAAGAAGCACGTTGCCATTCATGTTCCTTTGGGTCTGGTTGGCGTAAAGAACGCGAGCGTAGGCTAGCACCGGTGGTTCAACGACCTCAGGATTGATGCTCCCTTTACTGCATGCCTCAACAAGTCTCGTCACCTGTCGGGCGTCGGCGGCAACAGCCAGCAGACGGCTTCCTTGCGGCCGTCGTGATGTAATTCGGCAGAAGTCAAAGGCGACCTCCTTACCTGATAGAGCAACGAGACTCTTCACTTCGTTGCGAACAAGCCGCCCGATGCCCGACGTCATTGCTTTGGGTACGTGCATAATCTGTAGGACCGTGGAACTGGCCGGTAACGATACTCCGGCGCGGCTTGTCCTTGGCATCCTGTGGTGAGTC
>JARRQQ010000418.1:0-8029 GCA_037381725.1 Sedimentisphaerales bacterium | reverse complement strand
GTATGATGCGCAAGGCCGGTGGCGCCAGCCGGGCAGCAGTGGAACCTACTGGGGCATTTACTACAAGGACTACCTCAAGGAGACGTCGGTTTTCGGCTGCCCGAGCCTTAGGCGTGTTCCCGAGGGACTGATTTACAACGTTGAGGATCCCGCCGACACTATCCAGCACGCGGCGTTCGGCCTGAATCATCATGAGCGGGCCAGAGGCCGGAATACGAACACCATATACCGGCTCTCGGAGTTTCTCTTTTGCAGCGACCACGCCGAGCCGAGACCCGACGGGGGCACTAGTGACTGCTTTCATAATAACGACACCCCCGGTGCCATGAATCTAACGCAATATCGACCGGGGGGTAGCCGGCACTTCAGCTATCGGCAGATTTTCAGACACAATATCAGATACTCCGACGACGACCGGACCGGAGGTAGAGCCAATATCCTGTGGCTGGACGGCCATGTCACACCCCTCGAAGAGACGACGGGAGACGACGTGTTGCTGAGGTGGTACACCGGCGACAAGCCCAAGACTGGCGGAAGATAAACCGCCGGAATCTCGATACCGAACGCGGCGCCCGGGCGATAAGAATCGCTTAGCGGCGCCGCTTTGCCTGCCCGCCGACCGGAAGTAGATAGGTGGGGTCTTCGGGTTTGTCCCAGGCGCTGCAGACGGGTTGCCTGCGGTCGATCTTCCTTACAGGAACCTTTCCACTCTCTGCCAGGCAAATGACGCGTCCATCTGTGGTCGCCATGTAGAGACTATCACCGGCAACAGCCATCCCATCGAAAACGGGGATGGTGTCCAAGGCGTAGCGGTAAACCACGGCACCCTCGGCTTTGTCCATCACCCAAAGTTGCCCCCCAACCCGGCCTTCATACGCCTCGGCCTGGCGAGCCAGTTTGGCCTGCACTTGCGGATCATCCGGATTGTGGAAAGCCTCCCGCTCATCGACGACGTCGGGCGGGCCGGCGGCGAACAGCGCGTCACCCGCCGCGGTCATCGCGCGGGCTACCATCACTGGCTGATCCAGCCGCCACCGGAAACTCGCAGCGGTCAGGTCTTTGACGGGGAAGAAGGAACGCAGCCGCCAATCGGACATGCTGGCGTTCCGATACTTCGAGCGGGCGTTTATGGCTCGCCCGGCTTTGCCAAGCCGGCGAATAGCTTCCTCCGTGACGACTTTGTCGGCGGCGAAAAGCTGATACTCCAGGACGGACGCGTTGGTCATGTATTCGAGCTTCCGTCCGAAGCCGTAAACGCGCTGCCCATCCACACAGAGAATGCGGCCCGAAGGTACCAGACACCCGGCCCTGGGCCATCCGCCGTAGCCGCCGTTGACGCGACGACCGTACGTCCAGTAGGAGCGGAAGAAGTAGGAGTCATCCAGGAAGCCGTTCTGACAGAAGATGTGGAAGTCCTCGGGCGGCTGTTGCGTGACGGGCTTTAGCCCGATCTCAAGCCGCTTGCCGTCGAACGTTATCTTCTGCGAGCGCATCCAGATGTGCCGTCCGTCGCACGAGAGGATATCGGAATGAGCCACCGGCATGTTGTTGCCCTGGGTCTTTTTCAGATAAGCCAGGTGCATGTCTTCTCCCGTTTCGGGGTCTTTGTCATTCATCACGGTCTCGCCGAGCAGCTTGCCTGTGGCCGGGTCGAGGCGAAGCAACCGCAGGCCGCCATCGATGTACATGTTTCGACCCGCAGTGCAGTAGAGCACGCCATCGTGGACCAGCACGCTGCCGTGGACGCGCCAGGCCGATTCGAGTTGTTCCCAAGCCATCATTCGGCGGTCCACCGGGGCGCCGCGAAAACGCCAGGCGAGTATTCCATCGCTTGCACGCACGGCGTAAACGTATCCATCGGCGGAACCGAAAAGAGCGAGTCCCTTGTAATACGTGGGTGGCGAGTCGATACGCCCGCCGGTTGTGTAGGACCAGAGCAAGCTCCCGGTCTTCACGTCCAAAGCGTGCAGCGTATGGGTATCGACCGAGGCGATGAACAGCTTGCCAGCGGCGATCGTCAGTGCGCTGAGATGACCACCCAACTTCTTTTGCCAAACCTCCTTCAAGTCGGCGGACACCTCAGTCGAGGAGAAGCCACTGCGGCTCTCGTCATGCCGGTAGGTGGGCCAATCGTCGGGTCCGGCAGACGGACCTTCGGCTTTCCCGTAGGCGGGTCCCTTCTCCAGGCGAGCCTCGCCGGAGAGGTCCGCTTCTGTCGGTTGCGGGATGCCTCCGTGAGCCAGGGCCTTGAAACCCGAGAGCTTGGCTCCGCCGCGGACCCAGTGGTGCGGCTTCCAGTGCTCCGTCGTCAGATTGATGTACTCGGTGCCGTCGCGGGCGGTCATCAGATATTCGCCCGCCGCCTTGGATGGGTAGCACCGGTGGTGGAACCAGTGGATCTTCACGTCCGCTGGAAACTCCTTCACGAGCTTGCCGGTGAACGGGTCATATCCTGCGAAGGCGCCATCGGCGCTGTTGGTGGCTATCGCGCCGGTCCAGGCCAGGCCCTGAACCACGAAAAGGTCCTTGAGCGAATTGTGGCCGCTCGGGCGTTTCTTCTGTTCCCACAGCTTCTCGCCGTCATCGAGCGACCAGCCGGACATCTTGCCGTTATTGGCCCCCAGGAGCACGACGTCCTTATAGATCAGGACTCTCGGCCCAGTGCTGGTTCGTACGGGCAAGGCAGTCGGCGCCGGCTCGCTTTCCCAAAATCGACTGCCGTTCCGCCGATCTAAGCAAACGAGTTTTTGCCCGTCGTGAAAAACGAGCCGTTTCGCATCAGCCACCAGAGAGCAGGGGGCGACGGGCGCCTCGATTTGCCATAGACTCTTGCCCAAGCCGGCGTCGTAGGCGAGAATCCTGCGCGTCTTGCCGTTCCAACCCCAACCCGGGTTTGCCCGGTTCGTGTTGGCCCAAACGTACGTGTCCGTGCGGCGCCAGTCGGGTAGCGTGGAACGGGACGTGTCGGCCACGAAAAAGGTGACGCCGTCGGAGACCACAATCTCCCGTGTGAATTGACTACCTTCGTACGTCAGTAATGTCTTGCCGGTCGCGGCGTCCAGCGCGGTCGCCGGCGCGTCGATGCCGAGGGTTACGTACACGCGATCTCCGACCGCCACGAGTCGGCGGAGCAGATGAGCCGGGCCGCTCTTGAGCGGATACTGTTGTGTGTTCCACTTGTCGATCTGACGCTTCCACAAAATGATGCCGTTGAATGCGTCACGCGCGATCAGCCGCCATCGGGACGGCAACTGAATCGAGGCGGTCGGACCCTCGTCGAAAATGTAGAAGAGCCGCCCCGACGCCGAGACCAGAGCCGTCATGCTGGCCATGTGGTCGTGGTGACGCGACCAGCGCGGGCTGCCGATCCATTGGAGTCTGAAAGTAATGTGTCCACTCATCAATGTCTGAAGGCCAAGGCTTAATTGTCTTTTCCCATTGGCCTTGTTTGCGAACCAGTGCGACGCCATTCGGAGCCAAAACCCGAAGCATTTCGGCTTTGGATACATTCTCGGGCTTCTCGGCGATAATAAGGTTAACGAGATTATCCGCGTAGGGGAGATTTCGACCGTCCCACCGATCGACGCTCACGGGACCGTACGCCCCTTGCATGAGAAGGTAATCCCGGGCGGCGGCCACTCTGGCCGGGTCGGTGTCCAGACCGTGCACGAAGTACTGATCGCCCGCACGCAGCCGGGCTATCCGCTCGCCATTCGAGCATCCTAAATGTACGATCAATCCGCCCTTGATCCCGGACTGTTCGAGCAGTCCGTTAACATTTTGAGCGGACGTCGAAACGGCAAATAGCAGAATGAATAGAACAGCGCTCTTAGGAATGACACGTCCGGAAAATCTGCTCCATTCCGGGGGCACAAAGGATTGTTGAATCTCGCAGTTCATAATATCACTCCTTACCTTTCGACCTATTGATTGTGCGTGCACAGATTGTACACTATGGACACAAGTCTTTCAAGCTTGCCCAATAGCTTGCATAACCACGACCGAATATGTTAAAATTGTAATGAGTAAGTATGTAGGTGGAATTTCCGGATTCGCTCCGAAAGAGAAGGGTCGGTCAAGACTGCGGTATTTCTTTGGCGTGAGGAGATAACATGCGTAAACAGCGTGGCTTCACATTGATAGAGCTTCTGGTCGTCATTGCCATCATTGCGTTGCTGTTGGCGATATTGATGCCGGCCTTGCAGCGGGTCAGGAGCCAAGCGCGAGGTGTGGCATGCTTGAGCAGGCTCAAACAGTGGGGCCTGTATTTTTCGATGTATGCCGAAGACTACAATGGCCGGTTCATGGAGGGTCATACAGCCGAGCCTCAGGCCAATCGATGGGTGAGTGCCCTCGGGGACTATTACAAGTGGGATGACGAATTCACCTGTTGTCCGAACGCGACCAAGCCGTGGGTCGATAAGAATGGCGTCACCGAAGGCGCGGAGGGAACGGACGTCGGCGTAACGATGGCATGGGGCTACATGAATCAGAGTCACTGGCTCGAGCCGATGAAGGGAAGCTACGGGATCAACGGCTATTGCGTCGACATCCAGGAGGGGCGGGAGCCGCGCGGGGCGGGCTCCTGGTACTGGCGCGGGCCGAATGTGGCGGGGGCCGCGTACGTGCCTCTGTTCCTGGGCGCGCAGCGCTATAACGGTGTGGTGGATTCCGTCGATGAACCGCCCGTGTTCGATGGCCAGGGTTGGGCCGACGGCGGCGAAGGGCGCATGCTGCGATTCTGTCTGAACCGGCACGATGGATTTGTCAACGGGCTCTTTCTGGACTTTTCCACCAGAAAGATAGGGCTAAAGGAGCTGTGGACGTTCAAGTGGCATCGCCAGTACAATATCAACGGTCCGTGGACCAAGGCGGGCGGGTGTCAATCGACTGACTGGCCGGAATGGATGTGGAAATTCAAAGACTACTAACCGCCGTGGTGACCCGCGGGACGCGCCACGCTGGCGGCTTACCGCGCGTGCAAAATTCCTTTTCCCACCTCGCAATTTCTTGGAAGAAACACGAATGAATCGCAGACAGTTTTTGGCGAAATCGAGTGCTTTGGGTATTGGACTCGGAGCTTGGTCGAGCGGCCTGTCCGTTGCCAGCCGGCAAGGACAGCCGAGACGGCCCAACATCATCTATCTCCTTGCCGATCAGCTTCGCTACCGATCGTGTGGCTATGCCGGCGACGGCAAGGCCCACACGCCCAACCTCGACGCGCTCGCCTCGGAAGGCGTCAATTTCCGCCAGGCCGTCTCCCACATGCCAGTCTGCTCGGCCTACCGCGCCTCACTGTTCACGGGCAAGCACACAAGCGGCACCGGCATGGTCATCAACGAACTGCGGATCAATCCCAACCAGACCTGCCTTGGCCACGTTCTCACGCGGGCCGGCTACGAGACGGGCTATATCGGCAAGTGGCATCTGTACGCCAACCAGCTCGGCCACCACAACGACCCGAAAAATTCGTTCGTGCCGCGCGGTCCGCACCGCCTGGGCTTCGACGGTTACTGGGCCGCCTATAACTTCCACCACGACTACTACGGCGCCTATTACCACACTGAATCGCCCAAGAAAATCTTCTATGGGAAAGGTGTCTTCGAGCCGGACGCCCAGACCGACTTGGCCCTGGACTTTCTCGCCAAGAAAAGCTCCGGCGACGCGCCGTTCTTCCTCATGGTCTCCTACGGCACGCCGCACGACCCCTGGGTCAAGAGCAACGTCCCCGCACAATTCTACGACATGTACAAGGACGTGAAATTCGACGTCCCGCCAAACTACTCCGAAAAGATGGATCCTTACGGCGATGGCTGGTCCAACATTGAAAAAAGCCCCAAAAAGATCGACGAGTGGATGCGCAACTACTACGCCATGACCGCCAACCTCGACTGGAACGTCGGCCGTATCGTTCAGGCCGTGGACAAAGTGGGTCTCGCCGACGATACGCTGATCGTCTTCACCTCCGACCACGGCGAGATGTTCGGCGGGCACGGTCGGATGAAGAAGAACATTTTCTACGAAGAGGCTGCCCGCATCCCGTTCCTCATGCGATGGAAAGGCCGGATTCGCGCCGGGAGCGTTTCGGACGCCTACCTGAGCACTCCTGATATCATGCCCACGCTGTTGGGTCTGGCCGGGCTGAGCGCGCAAATCCCCGACGAGGTGGAGGGCGTGGACCTGAGCCATCTGGCCCGTGGTAAGTCCGGCCCTGAACCCGAAGCCGCTTTTCTCATGAACACGGGCGCCTGCGCCGTCTGGGAGGATGGTCACGAGTGGCGCGCCCTCTGCGACAAGCGCTTCACCTACGCCATCTTCCGTGGCGGCGGGCGGAAGAACCTGCCCCGCAAGGAAGTGCTATTCGACAACATCGCCGACCCGTATCAAATGAAGAACCTCGCCGGCGAGCCGGCCTTTCGCCCGCAGTTGGAAAAGTACAGAGACATGTTGAAGGCGAAGATGAGCCGGCTCAACGATACCTTCCCGGCCTCGACCTGGTATCGCGACCACTGGACCGATGGCGACCGCCGTATTACAGCCAATGCAAACGGGTCTTTTCCAACGTGAGCAAAAATGTGATACAACATCGAAATTGAATAGTCCATTCGCGAAAGACGGTGGTCTCATCTGATATCTGATAGTTTCTCAAGCGTTTGTTATGAGACAGATCCTAATCTCGTTTATGTTTACGCTGATGGCGCCCGCCGTGGCGTTGTCCGGGGATGTCCCGCGCAGTTCTCCGCCGTTGTCGAGACTGCATACGATTGACGCGCGAGACCCGAACGGCCTGCGGGAGCTTTTCCGATATAACGGTGACTCTCTACATCTGGTCAGCGCGCACCGTGGTGGCCCCTCGAAAGGACTCCCAGAGAACTGCATCGCGACGTTCGAGCACACATTGCGGCAAACGTTTGCCATCATGGAAATCGATCCTCGCTACACCAAAGACAGAGCAATCGTGGTGCACCACGATCCAACGATTGAGAGAACCACAACCGGCAAAGGTCGAGTGGCGGATCTGACGTTGCAAGAGTTGAAGGAACTGCGTCTAAGAGACCCTGAAGGGAACGTCACGGAATGTCGGATTCCGACGCTCGATGAGGTGTTGGAATGGGCGCAGGGCAAGACGATTCTTGTGCTGGATCAGAAAGACGTGCCCGTCGAAGCCCGCCTCAAGAAGATCGAAGAGCACCACGCCGAGGCGTATGCGATGCTCATTGTCTACAACTTCAAGGAGGCCCGGAAATGCTACGAGCTGAACAAGAACGTCATGATGGAAGTGATGATCCCGAATCGCGAGAAGGTTAACGAGTTCGACCGGACGGGTGTTCCGTGGAGCAACGTCATTGCCTTCGTGGGGCATACGATGCCTGCGGATATGGAGCTTCTGCGGATGATTCATGCGAAGAAGACCTGTTGCATGGTGGGAACATCCAGGAATCTCGACCGGGAACTTGCTGCAGACCCCTCGGGCAGCAGGGCGGTCGAGCAGGCCTATCGTGGCTTGCTTGGTCGCGGCGCCGACGTGATCGAAACGGATCTTCCCGGCGAGGTGGGCAAGTTGCTGTACCACGATTCGCCGGTTCCCGCATCCAGGTCGAAGTTCCTTCGAGAATAGAGGTAGTAGAGACCTCCGGCTCAGCGCGTTTCCGCGGGCGGCTTGGGGAATCCCTGATGCCGCAACCAAGCGGCACACGCCTGCGTCCAGGTGGAGCATGGATTCTCGCTCGTGCGAACGCCGAAGTCGTGGGCGGTGTTCGCGTAGACGTGCAATTCCGTCGGGACGCCGGCTTTTCTCAGCGCCAGGTACATCACGACGCTGTGCTCAGGCGGGCTGATGATGTCGGCCCCGCCGTGCACGAGGAAGACCGGTGGCATTCCAGCCGGGATATACAGACCGGGAGCGATCTCATCCTTGTCCTTTGCTTTCAGGTAGCCAGAGTAGACACCTATGGCAAAGTCAGGCCGGCAACTGATCTTGTCCAAGTCGTCAATGGGTTCGTAGGTTCGCTTCTCGAAGCTTGTCGCC
>JARRQQ010000417.1:0-7342 GCA_037381725.1 Sedimentisphaerales bacterium | reverse complement strand
CCGCTGATGCTCCAGGCGATGCACATTATCAGGAATAGCCGCTGGTTATGGGTGGATACGACGACGCTGCCGAATCTGACCGGTCCTTCGATTGACATCGTCGAGCCGAGCCATCCCATCTTTGCCGGCGTGCCCGACGGGGCGCAATTGCTGGACGGGGACGTGGGACAGACCACGTTCGTGGGCATCACCGATATGGGCAACGGGACATTGCTCGCCCAGGTTGCGGACCAGGCGGATACCGCGTGGATCGCCGAGTGGGAACCGGGCGTGGAATTCTATCCCGGCGCCGGCCAGTTCGCCGGAGGGCCGCGGATGATGTTCTGCGCTGGCACGCAAGAGTCGTCGCCCGACGTCGGCAGAGGCGTCTACAATCTAACGCCCGACGGTGAGACGCTGTTTCTTAATGCTGTACGATATCTGACGGGCGGCGCGCGAGAGACGGCCTCCAATCCCGACCCGGCCGACGGCGCCCTCATTGCGGATACGTGGGTCACACTGGGTTGGACGCCGGGTGACTTTGCGGCCTCACATGACGTTTACTTTGGTGACAGCCTCGATGACGTGACCGCCGGCGCGGGCGATACGTTCCGCGGCAATCAGACGACGACCTTCTTCACCGCCGGATTCCCGGGATTTCCCTATCCGGACGGCTTGACGCCGGGGGCGACCTACTACTGGAGAATCGACGAGGTCAACGAAGCGGATCCGAACAGTCCCTGGACGGGCGACGTTTGGAGCTTCATGGTCCCGCCCAAGAAGGCTTATAACCCGAGTCCCGCCGAGAACGCCGAAGGCATCGGCCCGGACAACGTGACGGTGACCTGGACGCCTGGTCACGGTGCCAAATTGCACACCGTGTACTTCGGCGACGATTACGACCAGGTGAGCACCGCCACCGGCGGACAGTTGGTCGCCTCGGCAAGCTACACGCCCGGTCCGCTCGAAGACGAGAAGGTGTACTACTGGCGGGTCGATGAATTCGACGGGGTCGCCACCTATACGGGTGACGTGTGGACCTTCACGACGCCGGGTGCGGTGGGCAATCCCCAGCCGGCCGACGGCGCCACTAGCGTCTCAATGACAACGGCCCTGACCTGGTCGCCGGCGACCAGTGCCACCTCCCATCAGGTCTACCTCGGGCTGGACAAGGACGCCGTCCGCGACGCCGACACTTCCTCACCGGAGTATCAGGGCAGTGCGGCCCTGGGTTCGGAGAGCATCGAGCCGGGCACACTCGCCGGGGCGACGGCGTATTACTGGCGTGTGGATGCCGTTTACAGCGCCGGCCCAGTCAAGGGCCCGATCTGGACCTTCACGACAGCCGATTTTGTTGTCGTGGATAACTTCGAGAGCTATACGGACGACGATTTGGCGGGACAGGCCATTTGGCAGGCGTGGATCGACGGATTCGGCGTTGCCGACAACGGCGCGCAGGTCGGTTATCTGCTGCCCCCGTATGCTGAGCAGACCATCGTTCACAGCGGTTCGCAGTCCATGCCGCTCACCTATGACAATACCGCTCCCGTGACGAATTCGGAAGCTGTTCTGACGCTCACGGACGCGCGTGATTGGACAGCCGAAGGCGTCGATGAGCTGTCGCTGTGGAATCGCGGCAATGCGAGCAACGCCTCCGACCCGTTGTATGTGGCGATCGCCAATACGACCGGCGCCTCCGCGATTGTGGTCAACGACGACGCGAGCGCGGCCCAGGCTCGCACCTGGACGCGGTGGGTGGTCCCCCTGCAGAGCTTTGCAGACCAGGGGATCAACCTGACCAACGGCAATACCGTTGCCATCGGCGTGGGCAGCGAGTCCGGCCAGCCGAGCGTCGGCGGCACGGGAACGTTGTACATTGATGATATCGCGCTCTACCGCTCACAGCCGTAGACGCGGATATGATTTGTGGCTGAAACGTGCAGGGGGCCTGTATTCGGTGAGTGCAGGCCCTCTTGTCTTTGTCAAACCTCCCTGCAACACACTCTTGTTCGTCCTCATGCTGATGGTAGAATACACGAATGGTATCGTTCTCGAGTGTTCTATACATTGCCGAGTGGATTGTGCGGGTGGCCGCTCTTTTTGTTGTCGTCCACAAGCGCCGGCCGACCGCCGCACTGGCCTGGCTCGTCGTCATCTATTTTCAGCCCTGGGTTGGACTCGTACTGTATCTTATGATCGGCAGACACCGCTTGCCCTGGTATCGCACGCGACAATATACGCGGCTCGTCAAGCGGCTGGAGCATTTGAAAAAGCAATTCGACGGACATCCTCACGTTGCTCATCCTGAATTAGGGCTTCAGTGCAAGGCGGCCATTACCCTGGCCGAGCGTTTTGGATCGATGCCGATTCTTGACGGCAATTCGGTGACGTTGATATCCGACACCAACGAGGTCATTCGACGGCTGACGACTGATATCGACAAGGCGACCAAACATGTGCACATGGTGTTCTTCATCTTTCGCAACGACGAGACGGGCCGGCGGGTGGCGGATGCTTTGAAACGAGCGGCCGGACGCGGGGTTCAATGCCGCTTACTGCTCGACGCCGTCGGTTCCTGGAGTGGCTTGCGATTCATGAGTGGCGATCTGAGGAGGGCGGGAGTGGAAGTCTATGATGGCTTACCCGTCGGCTTCCTCCGGCGCCGGGCGTCGCGGATCGATCTGCGCAATCACCGCAAGCTCGTCGTGATTGACGGCATGACGGGGTACACAGGATCCCAGAATATCGTTGATGACAACTATGGACACAAGGACCTGGTGTGGTATGACCTCACGGCTCGTCTCACCGGGCCGATAGTCCAAGAGCTCCAGACCGTCTTCCTGGAGGATTGGAATTTCCGCACGAATCAGCTCATCGATGTGCGAGACGTCTTCCCTGTGCCTGAGCCGTCCGGCCGCGTGCCCGCGCAAGTCCTTCCCAGCGGTCCTAACTATCCGGTCGAGAGCTTTCAGCGTCTGGTGGTGGCGGTCCTGTATTCGGCGCACAAGCGCGTCGTGATTACAACCCCTTATTTTGTTCCAGACGAGCCTTTCCTACAGGCTATGCAGGTGGTCGCCCAGAGAGGCGTGGAGGTCAACCTGATTCTGCCGGTCAAGACGGACCATCCACTGATCGACATGGCAGGGCGGGCGTATTTCGAGGAATTGCTGGAAGCGGGGGTGCGAATATTCACATATGGGAACGGCCTCTTACATGCCAAGACGATCACGGTAGATGATTCGATTGCCTTTCTGGGCTCGAGCAATTTCGATGTTCGTTCTTTTTCTCTCAATTTTGAAATCAACCTGCTGCTCTATGGTGGGGAGGCGACCGAAAGTCTTAGCAGGCGTCAGATGGACTATCTCCATAACAGTCGCGCCGTGGCATTATCGGATTGGCGAGAACGCGGCTCATTGAAACGCATAGCGGACGACATAGCCAAGCTGTTCAGCCCCCTATTGTGAAAGCGAAATGGAATCCGCCGCCGCCTGGTTATCCGGACCCTCGTGCCGGTCCCTCAATGCCTCGATGATCGACGAGGCTTTTTGTGAACATTCCGCTTATGCCGACCGTATGACAAAAAATGCTTTGTGAACACCGCCGTTTGGTGTACTATGCAGGGAAATATGGAACTTCTGTCCGTCGATACAAAACCGCATAAACAGAGTCACTACTTGAAGGGAGCGATTCTCGGGACGCTGGGTTTTTGCACGCGCTGGGCGGTGGATGACCGGGGAGTCGGGCCGGAATGGATCGAAGTTGTCGAGATCGACCTGCATCTGCAGAGCCCTCATGACCGTTTGCATGGAACGCGCATCGCGCATATCAGCGACCTTCATCACGGCAGGACGGTGAGCAGCAACTACTTGCGTCGTTGCATCGAGCGGATCAATCGTCTCGACGTCGACCTGGTCGTATTGACAGGCGATTACGTCACTTATGATCTTCGAGGTGTCTACAGGGAAACGGTTGCCGGGCTGCTCGGCGACATCAAGAGCCGCTTCGGCACGTATGCATGTCTGGGTAATCATGATTATGGCATCAGCGGCCTGCCGGTCCACAGGCGCGAGCGCCTCATTCACCGGCTGGTCGAGGGAATGCGCGCCCAGGGCGTTACCGTCTTGCGGAATGAGTCCGTCCTTTTGGACATCAACGGCCATCCGCTTTGGTTCGTTGGATTGGGTGACTTGAGGATCGGCGACTTTGAGCCCGAGAAGGCTTTTGCCCACGTACCCGCCGACCAGGTGACCATCGCGCTGATACACAACCCGCGCGGCATTGAGCACTTAGGCGAATTCATGGTCCATGCCGTGGTGAGCGGGCACACGCATGGTAGAAGAACCAGGCCCATTTCACGCCGGGCGTTGAGAAGCCGCATCCGACGTTTTCACGCGGGCTTGTACGAGGTGGAAGGCAAGAAGCTCTACGTGAACCGCGGGCTTGGCCGGGTCGGCAGAGCGCGCCTGAACACAAGACCCGAGATCACGGTTTTCACGCTCCGCTAGTTCCGCGTGCCGAGTGATCGGCTTGGTGATTGTCGAAGGACCGGCAATTCTGTCCACGCTGCCTTCCCCTTGCGCGTCAGCAAGAACCATCGGTATCTTGTGGACTCCTGGGGCAAGCCCTTCTTCTTGCTGGGGGACACCCCGTGGTTCCTTCAGAAGCTCAAGCTGGATGACGTCCGTCTCGTTCTTGACGACCGGCTGGCCAAAGGTTTCAACACGCTGTTCCTCGAAATTCTCGATGACAGCGCCATGCCCTCGCGCGACGCCTACGGCCACGTGGCGTTCGAGCCGGAGAAGGACATCACTAGGCCCGTGGAGGCCTATTGGCGCTACGCGGACACCGTGATGGAGGAGGCCGCCAAGCGAGGTTTCTTTGTCATCATGTCCGACCTGTGGTACGGTGCCGGGAAAGGACTCTGGATGCACTACGTCCAGCCCAACGGTGCGAAAGTCTACGGCCATTTCCTTGGAAAACGCTACGCCCGGTTCGAGAATCTCATGTGGATGCACTGCGGCGACCGCAACCCTGATGAAAATCTCGCCACGTGTGCCCGCGTCCTCGCCGAGGCTATCCGCGCCGAGGCGCCCCATCACTTGCATACGGCGCACAACGCCCACGAGTATGCCAGCTCCGCGTTCTTTCAGCATGAGGCGTGGCTCGACGTCAATATGGCGTACACTTACGGCGCATCTTATCTCCACGTGCTGCCCGAGTATCAGCGAAAAGACCCCGTTCGCCCCGTTATCCTGGGCGAGACGGGCTACGAGGACGAGCCCAACGCCATCGAGTTGTTGCCGGACGCAAAGCGAGGCGATCTCTGGAACCCGTATCGAATCCGCCGCAATGCCTGGTGGGCCGTGCTATCCGGTGCGTGCGGCTACTGTGCCGGAACCCGCCTGTGGCGGTGGGAAAAGAACTGGCGCGACGTGCTCCAAGTGCGCTCCACGCGCCAGGCCCCGAACATCCTGCGCCTGATGGAAACCATCCCGTGGTGGCGGCTCGTGCCCGACGTGCGGCATGAATTCGTTACCGATGGATTCGGCACGTGGAAGCAGGCCAACTACGTGACCGCTACCCTGGCGGACGACGGCAGTGCGGGCGTGGCCTATCTGCCGAGCGTGAGACGAATTACCGTCAACCTCGCGAAGCTCTCCGCTCCAATCACAGCACTTTGGTTCGATCCGGTGAGCGGGCAATCCAAGCCTGTCGAAGGCTCTCCGTTTGACAACAAGGGCGTACAAGACTTCACGCCACCCGCCAACAACGCCGCTGGCGACGGCGATTTCGTCCTGGCCTTGAAGGCTCGGTAGCACAGTTGAGCTATCCGGAGGAACTGATCTGCCGGCTTGATCCACAACATCCTTCATTCCTCTCCACTTCTACAAGACGACTGCGCGTCAGCGCCACTGCTGGAGGCCACGAAACGGAATTTGTGGTTGACATAGGGCGGGGACTACGATATTATGAGATTCACAAGTTTCAGGAGTGATTAGTGGAGTGCATACGGGAGATCCCGGACCGTCTGACCTTTTATCACACTTTCTTGACGGGTGTCCGATAGCCCGCCGACTGTTTGCCATGCGAAAGGAGGATTGAAAATGCGAGAAATAATAAGAACGGCCTCATTGACGTTGGTGGTACTTTTCTGCATGCCCGCGCTTGTTGTCGCAGATCCCACGTGGGAATACGTCTACGCGGGAGACATACTGCCTGACGATCCCTCGTTGGGGGACAAGGCGTGGCAGCTTATGGGGGACAACCAGTTTGCCGAAGTCACTGCCCAAGGTGAGCTTCATATCAATGACATCGGGCAGACTCACTGCTTCTTCCTGTACGACGTCGCGGACGAGGGCCTGATGGAAGAGGCGACCATCGAGGCACGCGTCAAGGTGCTTTCGCAGTCCGGGTCGGCGAATTTCGAGGTGCTGGTCGGGATGCAGGACGGGAGCAATTCCAAGTGGCTGGACCTCTTCCCAGATCATATTCTGCTCGATAGCGGCAACACCACGTACGACGTCGATATGACCGAGTATCATATTCTGAGAATGGTACGAAACGCGGAAAAGATTCGTATCTACGTGGATGATGAAGAGGTGATGAACCAGGACCACGTCGGGCCGGGCGAAACCTGGATTGGCTTCATCTTCGGCGCCGGCTGCACACTCTGCAAAAGCGAACAATACTGGGACTACATAGTCTTCACCACCGAGGGCGGCTACTCGCCGGACGAGCTTCCCAGCTATGCGTCCATGATGGGCGAGGGCGGTCCGGCCTACAGTCCTAAGCCGGCCGACGGGAGCCTCCATCCTGACACGTGGGTCAATCTTACCTGGAGGCCCGGTCCCTTCGCGGTTTCGCATGACGTGTACGTAGGCGAGGATTTTGACGAAGTTCAGGACGGAACGGGGGATACGTTCGTAGGCAACCAGATGGCAACGAATCTGCTCCTCGGCTTCCCCGGGTTTCCTTATCCGGAGGGCTTAGTACCCGGCACGACCTATTACTGGCGCGTCGATGAGGTTAATGACGCCGATCCGAACAGCTCCTGGACGGGTCCGGTCTGGAGCTTTTCGATTCCGCCCAGAACAGCCTATTTCCCGAATCCGGCGGACGGCGCCGAGTCCATCTGTCCCGATAGCGTGACCTTGAGCTGGGTGCCGGGCTTTGGCGCGAAATTCCACACGGTCTATTTCGGCGAGGATTATGACGACGTGAATAATGCCACGGCGGGCACGGCCGCCGGAACGGCAACCTACAAGCCTGGTACGCTCGAACGGGAGAAGGTCTATTACTGGCGGGTCGATGAATTTGACGGTGCTGAAACATATAAAGGTGACGTCTGGAACTTTACGACCCC
>JARRQQ010000416.1:0-12981 GCA_037381725.1 Sedimentisphaerales bacterium | reverse complement strand
GCGATGGATCAAACTCACTGGAATTACGAAGTAGTTGTTATCAATGATGGTTCAACTGACGGAACGGCAGAGCAAGTCGCTAGGAAACGTGCCAGGCTCCTTTCTCTTCGTCAGAATCGTGGGTACGGTGCGGCCCTGAAAGCAGGCATTACGGAGGCGAGGTCTGAAATCATTGTCATTATTGATGCCGATGGTACTTATCCGTGCGACGTCATACCAGAATTGCTTGAGAAGGCACGCGAATATGATATGGTTGTTGGCGCCAGGGTCGGGAAGAACGTCAGTATTCCTCTTGTTCGCAGACCGGCCAAGAAGGTTTTGAATATACTGGCAAACTATCTGTCCGGTAAACATATACCCGACCTCAATTCCGGCCTGCGTGTATTGAAGAAATCTCTGATTGAACGCTATATTCATCTTCTCCCGTCCGGCTTTTCATTCACCACCACTATTACTCTCGCAATGTTGTGCAATGAGCATCACGTGTTGTATTGTCCAATTGACTACTATCCCAGAGTGGGACGGTCGAAGATAAGGCCGATTCACACGTATTACTTCTTGTTGCTTATCATACGTACTATCATTTACTTCAATCCGTTGAAAGTATTCCTACCCCTGGGAGGTATTTTCTTTCTAGCCGGTGTGGGCAAATTCATCTATGACGTTGTGCAGTGGAACCTTTCAGAAAGCCTCCTCATGGGGATGTTATGCATGTTGGCTGCAGGAGTCATTTGGTCAATCGGGCTATTAGCCGATCTGATTTCCAAGGTGGGGTTAAGCCGAACTCGGTAGTATGATAATCAACATGTTTTCTTTTCTCCGTAAACTCTGGCTGAGACCGCTTACCCGTGTCCTGATAAGTATTTCTATCCTATTTGTACTCTTGACCACTCTGCCTCTTCACAATTTGTGGCAGACCGTCAGTAGAATACCTGTCGGATTATGGATGCTTGCGGTCATGACAACCATCTTCGTGCACTTTGTGGGAGTCGTCAAGTGGAGCCTCTTAATAAATATGACAAACCGCACGCTGCCTTTGCTATCTGCATGCCGTTGCTATTTTGCCGGACTATTTGCAAACATATTCCTACCCTCCATCAATGGCGGTGACATTGTCCGTGCCGGGTTGGCTATCAGCCTAAACCATGAAAAAGAGGCAGTCATACTAGGCAGTCTCACAGATCGACTCCTTGATGCGAGTGCACTTGCACTAATTGTATTTACTGGGACTCTGCTGTTACCCAATATGCGGTCTATTGGAACTCACAAGATCCTCATCGGCACTCTCATCGTGCTTTTTTCCTTTGTCTCGTGCTGTGTGATTCTGTTTGTCATACCTCTTTCCCGTAAGATACCGAATCTCGTTTCCAATAGTATCATTCGACTTCGTTACGTGATGATGCAGTTTGTCAGGAGGCCTTGGCGTGTCCTCGCTGGATTGTGTGCGGCGATAATCGTGCAGATGTGGTTTGTCCTTCTTTTCTCAATTCTTGGCGGCGAGTTAGGAATTTATCTTCCTTTGTCGGTCTGGCTTATTGTATGGCCAACGGCGAAGTTGTCCGCGATGCTACCAATTAGCTTAGGTGGTCTGGGTGTGCGAGAAGCTGCTCTGGCCATATTGCTCGGCCAATTTAACGTGAGTATAACGAGTTCTGTGGGGCTCGGGCTTTTGTGGGAATCACTTTTTCTTGCGGTGGGAGGTTTCGGCGGTATTTTCTATTTCTCTTCGAAAAGAAGCTGTGCTATGTCACGTCAGGCTATTGAGAGCCGCGCCACTGCATGACTCTCGTTCTTCCGTTGTTGCGATACGAGGCGTATCGTATGTCGAAATATCCACATATTCTTATTCTCGGTGCCGGACCAGCGGGGCTGGGGGCGGCCTACAGAATTACAAGTCGTGACCTTGGGGCTGCTACCGTAGTCGAAAAACTGAAACAGGTCGGCGGGCTCACGGGTAGTTTTGACGTATCCGGAGTGAACGTTGACTACGGCAGTCACAGGTTACATCCAAGTTGTGATCCGGAGATCATGGCAGATCTGAAGGCATTGCTTGGCGATGAATTGAACGAAAGGCTCCGCCACGGACGAATACGCCTGCACAATCGCTGGATTCATTTTCCGTTGAAACCTATGGATATGGCTTTGAAGTTGCCATTCTCTTTTTCAGCAGGTGCGGCCCTTGATCTCACGAGAAAGGGCCTTAGAATTCGAGGCAAGAGTACTGGCGGCGAGTCATTTGCGACGGTGTTGGAAGCTGGTCTGGGCAAGGCAATCTGCCACGATTTCTATTTCCCCTATGTCCAGAAGATTTGGGGCCTTGCTCCGGGAGACATATCGGCAACTCAGGCCCACAGACGGGTGTCAGCCAATTCTCCCCTGAAGATGCTGAAGAAGGTTCTTGTTTCAGTGCCCGGCCTCAAGCCACCTGGTAGTGGCGTCTTCTATTATCCCAAAGGAGGATTTGGCCGGATAAGCGAGGAGTTGTACAATGCCGCGAAGAATGCGGGTGCCGATTTTAGCTTGGGAAGCGAGGTTACATCAGTACGTTTGAAAGGAAGCAAAATCGAGGAGATTTCCTGCTTTTCATCAGAGGGTCGGACCGTCGTCTTCAAGCCGGATCATGTCTGGGCCACTATTCCCGTCACGGACTTGGTCAATTTGATTCGGCCTGCGCCGCCTTCGCCCGTCGTTGAGGCATCTCAACATATGGATTACCGGGCGATGATTCTTGTCTATCTGGTTCTAGATACGAGTCAATTTACTGAATATGATGCTCATTACTTCCCGGAATCAGATATCCCTATCACACGAATCTCCGAACCCAAGAATTATAGCAGAGCTGAAACACCTCGGAATATGACAGTCCTGTGTGCGGAGCTTCCTTGTTCCACGAGCGATTCTGTATGGAAAATGACTAGCACGGAATTGGGAGAGCTCGTCTGTGACTATTTGAAGATGGCGTCCATGCCTGTGAATACTCTCCCCAGAGAAGTGATCACCAAACGTTTCAGCCATGCCTATCCGATTTATAGGCGAGACTACAACATTCATTTTGACCAAATTGATCGCTGGCTGAGCGAGATCGGCAATCTGGTCTGCTTTGGGCGACAGGCTCTTTTCGCTCATGACAACACACATCATGCACTATATATGGCTTACGCTGCTGTGGATTGCCTCGGTGAAGATGGCGACTTTCACATGGACAAATGGCAGAATCATTATCGTAGACTCTTCGAAACTCATGTCGTCGAGGACTAATGCGATAATGATAATGAGTAAAACAGATTAAATTGGCCATGAAGAACTTGAACGACTCATCCATCTGGTCATTGAACTACTTCTCTCTTTTCCTTTGTACAGTTATCTCAACTGTCCTTGTGATGTTTTACCTCTACAGCATCAGTCCCTATATAATGTTGCCTGCTGATATCCTCATGTGGGCAGAGACGAATTTTGTTGGAGACATCATAAAGATTCGTATAGGTGCTCCATTTTACACCGATCCAGCAGATAGTAATTCAGGCATTTACACCTTTGGAGCCCCATATGTTACCTATGCTATTTCGTGGCTATTTGGCAAATCGACCTCAATTCCTGCGTGGAGGAGCATTCAGCTTCTGTTCATTTCAGGGGCAGCAATGATTGGTACGGCATGTTGCTGCATGCTTTGCAAGCATGCATTTCCTGACTACCGTAATCCCTTTCCTAAAACATGGTTGGCCTTCATCTTTCTGGCCTTGTTCCTTGTTGGCACGGCACCACGAGCCAACGTCTATTCTCACTGCTTGCATGCTGAGGCATTGGCCTTGCTCATTTCTACGGTGAGTTTCTGGGCCATGCTGCGATATCTTAAGTCACCGAGTTGGACACGATTATTTTTTATGGCCGCCTTACCATCACTTGGATTTATGGTAAAACAAGTATTACTGTGCTGGTCCGCAGTGATGTTTATTTTCCTCTTATTGCATGATCCTAAATCGATAATACGACTAATAGTCTTCTTTGTAAGCGTAATAGTCTTTTTCGCAATCACCATAGGAATATGCTACTGGATATGGGGAAGTAATTTCTTCTTTTGGACATTTGATATAATGGGTGGAGTTCGAAAACTCCCGTCTTTTTCCACCACAGGCTTTAGAGTTTCCCTGCCACGCAGCCTTGACCATACCATTCGTTTATGGCCAGAAATAGCCGTAGGTGTACTTGGAGGTTATTTACTGTGCAGGGAAAAGCGAAATATTGCCATTATGGCTCCGGTTTGGGTAGCATGGATCTCTCTTATTCTCATTGAGGCGTACACAAGTGGTGTAGGTTGGTCAGTCCTTTGGCATTTTGGTCCTGGTGTCTTTATTGCATCCATATTGCTCTTTTCGGTACTACCTCGGTTCTGGCCGAATCCTGGAGAAAATAGAATGTCCACATTCTCTGCGCTCCCCCGTTGGACAAATCCTCTCCTAGCGATCACTGGAATAATGACTCTGTTTGTAATTCTGCATGTTGTACCCTCAGCAGACAAATATGAAATTCGTTACTATAGGCGACATCCTTCGCCTGATGTATACCGTTATATTTCAGATATTGAACATGAATTTGAAGGATTTTCGCCGGACAAGGTTCTGTTGGACATTGGTAATTGGATATATTTCGCAATAAAGCATACGATAAGATATTGCTTCATGACCTACACTCTCCTTTCTTCTTATACGATTGGGCCGACTGGGAAAGGTCATCGGGGATGAAAGAGGCTCTTCGTGAAAATTATTCAGAGGTACGGACTATCCCTTCAGTCAGAACAGATCAGTTAGGTCCGAAAATGGTCTGGCATACAGGACCAGTCTCCGTTCTGGTGCGCAAATAGGACTTGAATGTCAGGTCAGCCATTCGCAAGTTGTGATGATGAATAACCTGCACCCAACGGAAGACACTACTGTTGTTTTCTTGAAAATATCCTAGAGTTCGGGAGAGCGACATGAGACATAATCATTTCACGTGGAATGGCAAGAAGATCCTTGTTGCCGGTGGGGCCGGAATGATTGGCTCGGCGTTGGTTGAGAAACTTGTAGAAAGACGTGCAGTAGTGACAGTGGCAGATAATCTATGGCGAGGAAGAAAGGAGAATCTGCTCAACAATGGCCTTCCTATTATCGATTTTGACACGGACTTCTATCAAGTTGATTTGACTGACTATGATAATTGCACAATGGTAACAAGAGGTAAGGACTTGGTATTCCATTTAGCAGATGTTGTTGCCGGCATCGATTACGTGTTTGGCAACCAACTGTCCCTTTTCCACGATAACGTAGTAATGAATTCACACATGCTGCATGCCGCTGTTGAAACAGGCGTACCCCAATATGTGTATGTAGGTACTGCCTGTAGTTATCCTGCCGAAAAGCAGAACATAACAAACCCCGCTCCATTTAAGGAAGAAGATGCCTATCCCGCTAGTCCTGAGTCATCATATGGGTGGAGCAAACTTATGGGTGAATATGAGTGCCAGTTAGCCGAGAAAGAAGGTTTGATCGAGGTAGGCATTCTCAGACTCCACAACGTGTACGGACCTAAAAGTGACATATCTCCAGAACGGGCTCAAGTGATACCTTCCCTAATCAGAAAAGCCATCAATTATCCCAAGGAAGAGTTTGTAGTATGGGGATCAGGAAATCAAAGAAGAGCATTTGTCTATATCGATGATGTCGTGGACGCTGCCTTATCGGTGGTCGAACACGGCATGGGTAAGGGAGTTATCCAGATTGGTCCAGATTACAGCGTATCAATTAGGGAGATTGCTGAGATTATCGCTTCAATAGCTGACAAGAATATTGAAATCCAATATGACACCGCAAAAAGGGAAGGTGACGTCGACAGATGTGCCGACTGGTCGAAAGCGAAGAGGATACTCAATTGGTCACCGAAAACAAGTATTGAAGTTGGCCTGAAGAAGTGCTACGAATGGTATCGCCGTTGCGGTGACGAGAACCTCGTTTGACAATTGTGTTGTGTCGTAAACCCACGGTGCGTGTCCGGAAGTCCATTTTTTTGATATTACTTCGATCTATCTGGAACAAATGTAATCTCACGTGTAGTGAACTTGAAAATACTCTCCATGTTATACTAAGCCTGTAACCTCATTCAATTCTACTCGTCTACTTGAGTTTCTGATTGTTTTCCAAGAGAATCCAATATGGGAGAACGATATGGCCAGGTCTGCACTATTCATTTCTACACTTAATGAGATCAACGGAATTACACAATTATTCCCTCTAATCCCTATTTCACAGTTTGATGAATGTTATGCTCTTGATGGCGGATCACAAGACGGGACAATCGAGTTCTTCAAGGAGAATGGTGTTGAAGTTGTACACAATGTCAAGAAAGGGGAGATCTTCAATGTTGGCGCCGAGACAACAGAATGTGAAAACTTGGTATTCTTTGCCCCCGACGGAAATGAAGATCCTAATGATATCATCCCTTTGCTCAAGAAAATTGAGGAGGGAAATGACATGGCCATCGGTTCACGATTCATGAAAGGTTCACGAAACGAGGAGGATGACAAGCTTATACCATTTCGAGCCTGGGCAAATAAAGCCTTCACTATTCTGGTCCGCTTGTTATGGGGAGGTAACATCACCGATAGTATTAATGGTTTCCGATCTATTAGAAGAATTAAACTCTTAGAGATGAATCTAGAACCTACGGGGTTTGACATTGAATTTCAAATGACTATTAGAGGCCTTAAACTTGGACACAAGATAGTGGAAATACCAACAAAGGAAGGGGATCGTATTGGCGGCCAGAGTACAGCGTATTCGATGCCCACTGGAATATTAATGTTGAGGAGGTTGACAAGAGAGGTTTTCAATGGTACACGTTTTGGAAATCAAGCCAAAACTGCTCTTTGAATGGATGTAGCAAGCCTGTCCGTTGTTCATCCTCTGCATTGCATTCCACCGGTGACTATGTATACCTATCCTTTATTGTATAAATTACGTCAGCATGATAACTATGAGTCTACGGAAGAGTAGTTCGTCATGCTATTTAAATGTGAGAGTACAGATGTCTGCAGTTCTGAGCCTACTGCGCAATCTATCGTGGCATCTTAGGGAATCTTCCTGGACTTAGAAATAGACCTACAAGAACATAGAAGCATTGTGAGGCTCCTCCGTCCCATTTCTCTGTTTTTGGGAATTGCTTTTGTTGTTTGGGCACTTTTCGATCCCCGATTTCACGATACCGAAGGTTTTCTTGAGGGTGGATTCTGCCTGCCGTTTTCCGCAGGTGTAGCCTTGATTTTGTCGGGATGGACGATTACAGGACGATACAGAGAGTTTTCATTCTGGTTTGCATTAGCTCTGGTATCACAGGCGGCCACGTTTCAATTGATGGAAGCAGGACCCCATGCAGGATACCAGCACTATAAGACGATCGACCGGATACTGCGAGACACTCATCCACTAATCTTAGCTCTGCTCATAGTCCAAATTGTGGCAGTAGTAGGTGGTTTAGCGAGACGTTGGCCGGCCATTCGGAACTGGATTACTCATCATTTCAAGGCTTGGCAAGTTTTTGGCATTGGACTGGCTTGTTTCCTTTCAAGTGCTGCCGCCTCGTTTGGAATCTCTAGATATGTTACTGAGCTTGTCTTTGCTACCTTCATCCAGGCCGTGAGCTTGGGAAACATCGTTCTGATGGCATGGGCTCTTCCTGCAGAGGCGTTGATTTCATGGAGACAAAGACTCGACAGATTCTTCAGTCAATCCAGCAATCGCAATTTAGGAGAATCTGGACGCATTGACCGAGTCGCCCTATTGGCTGCCGGCTGGGTAATAGCTCTGTCATCTGTTCTTAGCCTTCTTTCGTACCAGCGCTTCCCTCACATCCCTGACGAAGTCATGTATTTATATCAAGCGCGATATCTGGCAAATGGTTCTCTAACGGTCTCTGCTCCTGCTGTTCCTGAGGGTTTCAGCGTCTATATGATTCCTTCCGAATCGCACAGGTGGTATTCCATCTTCCCTCCTGGATGGCCTCTAGTTCTGGCCCTTGGTGTTCTTCTCGGAGCTCCCTGGCTTGTCAACCCCGTCCTGGCAGGCTTGAACATATTGCTTTGCTATATTCTTATTTGGGAAGTCGCTGATCGTTCGAGGGCACGCGCGATAGTGTTCTTATTATGTGTTTCACCATGGTACATATTTATGGCCATGAACTTCATGAGCCACACGTTCACGCTCACCTGTGCTCTAATAGCGACTTTTGGCATAGTCAGAGCCCGCAGAAGCGGCAAAGCAAGTTGGGCATGGTTGGGTGGAGCGGCAACCGGTATGGTGAGTTTAATCAGGCCGCTAGATGGTGTTATCGTAGCAGGACTTCTTGGACTCTGGGCAATGGGCGTTGGTGGCCGAAGGCTGAAATTATCTTCCATTATCGGGTTCGTTGCCAGTGCAGCTGTTATTGGTGCGACCATTTTCGCCTACAACAAGCAAGTCACAGGCAACCCGACTACATTTCCTCTTACGGCCTACTATGAGAAATACTTTGGGCATAAATCAAATGCGATGGGCTTTGGCCCGGAAAGAGGGCTAGGCTGGGCGATCGATGCCTATCCTGGTCATGGCCCAATCGAAGCTTTGATTAACGCCGATCTCAATGCCTTTTCAGTCAATATCGAACTATTCGGTTGGAGCACGGGCTCTCTGCTCCTGATTGCGCTCCTATTGTTCTCCAGAAACAAGCGAAGAGGTGACTATTTAATGTTCATCATCATCTTCGTTGTCGCAGCAAGTTACAGTCTTTATTGGTTCAGTGGTGGACCAGATTTCGGAGCGAGATACTGGTATCTGATGATTATTCCTCTCACGGGTCTTACGGTTAGCGGTATTCAGATGTTGGGGGATAGTTACAGGAAGGGAGCATCTGATGTACATTTTGATTCGCCACGTGTGATTGTGGCCTTCCTTTCTTTGAGTCTGATGGCTCTGTTGAATTTCTTCCCGTGGCGGGCGACAGATAAATACCTATTCCAACCGACCGATATGGATGGTGAACGGCCCTTCCATAACTCAGGGTTCTTTCAAGGTAATTGATGGGCCGTTATCACCGCTCCAGGCCAGGACAAGACATGGACGGTGATAGAATTTGACGCACTGGATCATGCAGTTCAGAGGTATAGCTTTTGCCCGGAGGTGCTCCTGGGGACAGGAACCAGACATCAACAACAGATCACTCTGTCAGCACGTTCATTTGAAAATGATACGGTAGTCTCTATCTATTCGTGACTGTGTTTCGCGATCTTCATATCGAACCAAGCCAAAATCCGCGTAACTGGCAGAAGATCCTGCTAATAGCGTTTGTGTTGTTAGCTGGGCTCAGTCTGCGCCTATACGCTTTGGAAAATGTCTTTCTGTGGAACGATGAGACAGACAATTTTGACGAGCAAATTTTCGGTCATATGTCCACATCCTTGCGCAGATATGCCGCCTTAGAATCGCAGGAACTTACACTTGGTCCGGCCTGGTCACTGATCATCGCCCTTACGTGTAGAGTGTTCGGAGGCGTGGTCAGCGTTGGGCGAATGCCATCGGTGCTGTTTGGGACTGCCGCTATTCTGTGCATCTTTTATTTAGTATATCGTCTGCTTCAACCTAACGACGACGAAAGGCTCTTTGCTCCAGCTTTTGTTGCTGCTGTCTTGGCGGCGGTCTCCATCATTCAGATTCAGTATTCCCAGCGTATCATTCCGTATGGAGCAGTTCCATTGCTAACAACAGCAATCATGATCGCACATCTTAAGATCGTTCATATCATCCAGAAGAAATTGCTGCCAACAGGGAAATTAATCCTATGGTGTATTTTGTATACTCTAATTGCCGGATTTTCAGTTTATTTGCATTTGAGTGTTACCATGATACTCTTTGCATCATTTATCATGCTCTTCCATACTGCTTTCCGGTCATCAGACATAGACAGAGATAGAGATAGAGATAGAAGAATTGTAGTCTTTGGTCTTGTCGCATTGACTTCTTTAGCCGTATCTTTGGCATGGATCGGAAATGTAATTCACACTCAATCCGGCTATCGATTCTATTTAGCTCCTTATTATCATCCGCTCAATCTCGGCGCCATTCCTTTCCTCCTATCACGGGCCTACGACCTCCTGACATACAATTTGAATCTGTTTTACAATGGAGCACTTTATTGGCCACGGAGACTCAACCCAGTCCTGCTGCCATTGATCCTTATGTGTGTTGTTGGCTGGTGCCGCTCAGTCATGGGACGGTTTGGCTGGACCGCGAAACACTTATCACTTTTTGGGACAATTACCATATTACTCACAGCTCTGTTATCGCTTTTAGAAAGATATCCCTTTGGAGGTGTACGCCAGACTTTATTTATGAGTCCCTTCATATATACTTTCACTGCTATGGGTTTCTGGACTCTTATGCGGTCTCGATTCGGCAAAGCTGTTGCCGGCGTTACGGCAATGGGCTATCTGATTCTATGGGGCATCAACTTGCCTCATTTCTATAAGGAGAGAGTCTCCCCCTATACTACACAAGACCTTGTGAGCGTCTGGGAAGAACACGGGAAATGCGGATTCTATGGAGACGGGGGTTGCGGGGATACGATCAGATATGTGTTGCGCGACTATCCCGACATTCAAGTGCAAAACCTTGATTATGAACGCAACATATTCCCGGAACCACCCTTCTTTCTCATCTCTCCCCATTGGCCTATGGAAGATTCGCTGTGGTTGCCTCATTTGAAGGCCAGATTTGAGGAATTAGGATATCATGCGAAACTGATCATGCTTCGTGATGCGGCCTATCACGCACATCCCGAATACCGCCAGTGTCTCTATTCGCCTCCCAATGGCCTATGGCTTTACAAGATTACGAAAGAAAGGAATCAGGAATCTTGAAAAGACAACGTAACACTAACGCGGCGAATATTGTGGACGTTGCTTCCTGTTGAGACTGGCCCGTCTCGTTTCTGTTGATGATGCACGCCTCGTATCCAACCCAGGACAGAATGACGCTTGACTTGGCGGTCGTCATGCCGGTATACAATGAGGAAGAGTGTATCGTTACTGTCGTTGGGTCCTGGCTCTCGGCGCTGGCCGAACTGGGTATGAGATTTCAGATCATTGTTTTGAATGACGGGTCTTCCGATCGCACGCAGGAGGGGCTATGTTCGTTTCGTCATGACGATCGCGTTGCCGTGATCAACAAGAAAAACAGCGGTCACGGCCCCACGATCTTGATGGGATATCAGAAAGCGGTTAGACTCGCGGACTGGACGTTTAAGTGTGTTAGCGATGATGAAATGAAACCCGATTCGTTCCGCGTACTCTGGGGCAATCGGACTGGTTTTGACGCTCTTTTCGGTGTCCGAACAGAGCGGAGTCAGAACCTGGGCCGTAGATTTCTCAGTGCTTGCACTCGCGCCATGGTACAAGTGCTTTGTGGCAAGGGGGTAACGGATGTCAATACACCGTACCGCCTGATTCGATCCCGCATCTTGGCGCAGATGATAGACCATGTTCCGGTCAATGCGTTCGCGCCAAATGTCATCATTTCGGGGATCATCTGTAAACTTGGCTTGCGCACCTTTGAGGTCCCTGTCCTTCATGAAAATCGTAGAACAGGCAAGGTTTCGATCGTCAAATGGAAGCTCTGGAAATCGGCAGCAACGGCATTCTGGCAAACGCTGCTGTGCTGGGCTACGATCAGGGACATGGTTTATCGAAGTCCCAAGAGGTCGTGCCATACGGACTCAGGGAAAGGAAGTGTTCGCGTGTAGTCGGTAGCCTCGTGGTCCGACTACAGAATAGATTCCCACTATGGGCAGAACAGGTTCCATATGAATATATTGGGTATTTCATGCTTCTATCATGACAGCGCCGCATGTTTGTTGCGGGATGGCAGAATTATCGCCGCTGCTCAAGAGGAGAGATTTACCCGAAAGAAGCACGATCCGAGATTTCCCAATCATGCCGCAGAGTACTGTCTCAAGGAAGCAGGGATCAAGATTGCCAATGTCGACTATGTGGTGTTCTATGATAAGCCTTTTTTGACCTTTGAACGTCTATTGATGAGCTACCTGACCGTAGCACCCAAGGGCCTTCGCTCATGGCTCGAAGCTATGCCTCTATGGCTCGGCAGGAAGTTGTACATTCCCAAGGTCGTTCATCGAGAGACGGGTTATGAAGGCGACGTCTTATACACGGAACACCATGAGGCCCACGCGGCCTCAGCTTTCTATCCGTCGCCGTTTCAGAAAGCGGCGATTTTGACGGTAGACGGGGTGGGCGAGTGGGCAACTGCCAGTTACGGTTTCGGGGAAGGTAAGGATCTCACCCTCCTGAAGGAGCTTCATTTTCCTGATTCGGTTGGGTTGCTATATTCA
This sequence comes from Sedimentisphaerales bacterium, assembly GCA_037381725.1. Taxonomy (GTDB): domain Bacteria; phylum Planctomycetota; class Phycisphaerae; order Sedimentisphaerales; family Anaerobacaceae; genus JAFGTG01. The sequence continues at coordinate 576 of JARRQQ010000416.1, read as the reverse complement.
GCCTTCACGTATTTTACGGGCTTCAGGGTGAATTCAGGAGAATACAAGCTCATGGGATTGGCGCCATACGGCGCGCCCAAGTATAAAGACCTCATCTATTCTGAGCTGGTCGACGTCAAAGACGATGGTTCAATCAGATTGAATCTGTCCTATTTTGATTTCCTCGGCGGTCTTCGTATGACCAACAGGAAGTGTGCAAGGCTCTTTGGGGGGCCGCCTCGTCGGCCGGAGACTCAAATCACGCAGAGAGAGATGGATATCGCCGCGAGTATCCAGAGTGTTACAGAAGATATTATGATTAAGATGGCAACCCATGTTCATAAAGAGACAAAGCAGAAAAACCTTTGTCTTGCAGGAGGTGTGGCGCTCAATTGTGTGGCCAATGGTCGTATCTTGCGGGAAGGACCTTTTGAAAACATCTGGATTCAACCTGCGGCGGGCGATGCAGGTGGCGCGTTGGGTGCGGCCCTGTCGGTATGGCATCGCTATCTTGGAGAGGAGAGACCTAGCCCCAAGGGACAGGACCAGCAGCGGGGTTCATATCTTGGGCCTTCCTTTTCAGACGAAATGGTGGTC
>JARRQQ010000415.1:0-5592 GCA_037381725.1 Sedimentisphaerales bacterium | reverse complement strand
TGGATCAAGGAGCGTGACCGGAGCAAGCCCTTTTGCCTGATGTTCCACCACAAGGCCCCGCACCGCAACTGGCAGCCGGACGCGAAGCACCTGACGATGTACGACGACGTGAAGATACCGGAGCCGGACACCCTGTTCGATGACTATGCCAACCGGGGCAGGGCCGCCAAAGAGCAGGAAATGATGATCAAGAAAACCTTGAACGACAACGATTTGAAACTTGTGGCCCCGAAGAATCTGAACCCCGAGCAGAAGAAGCTCTGGGACGCAGCCTACGAACCCAAGAACGAGGCCTTCCGCAAAGCCAATCTCCAGGGCAAGGACCTCATCCGCTGGAAGTATCAGAGATACATCAAGGACTATCTGCGCTGCATCGCCTCGGTGGACGATAACGTCGGCCGTCTCCTCGATTACCTCGACCAGACAGGCTTGGCCCAGAACACCGTGGTCGTCTACACGTCCGACCAGGGCTTCTTCCTGGGCGATCACGGCTGGTTCGACAAGCGGTTCATGTACGAGGAATCTTTGCGCATGCCGCTGCTGGTACGGTACCCGAAGGAGATCAAGCCCGGCTCGGTCAGCGACGACATCGTGCTGAACCTGGACTTCGGTCCGACGTTCCTGGATTACGCGGGCGTGCCAGTGCCCGAGGATATGCAGGGCGAGTCCATGCGGCAGGTGTTAGCCGGCAAGACGCCGGCGAACTGGCGGACGTCGATGTATTACCACTACTACGAATATCCCGCCGTCCACAGCGTCAAGCGGCACTACGGCGTGCGGACCAAACGCTACAAACTGATCCACTTCTACTACGACATCGACGAATGGGAGCTGTACGACCTGCAGAAAGACCCGAAAGAAATGAAAAACGTCCTCAACGACCCGGCCTACGCGAACATCGTCACCGAGCTACTTATATTCTCTTAGGGTGGCTTTGAAAGAAACGCAAACTCGACGATGAAGCTCTCTGTGAAAACTCACTACAGAAGAGAAAGGGATTCAATATGAGCCAGACAGATCAACCAAATCAAGATGTGCAGAACCGTATCAGCCGGCGCGATATGCTCAAGACCGCCGTCGGTGCAAGTGCGGCGGCCGTGGGCCTCGCCTCCTGCGCATCGTTTGAAAGGCTTGGCAGACCGGTGGTGTCCAAGGGACGTATCAATCACTCCGTCGCCGAGTGGTGTTTCGCCCCGTACTGGGGTCTCGACGAGATGTGCCAGGTCGCCACCACACTGGGCTGCAAGAGCGTCGAGCTGGTCGGCCCCAACGATTTTGCGACGCTCGAGAAATACGGCTTGGTCTGTGCGCTGGCCCCCAACGGCACGCCCGACCCTCCGTTCGTCAAAGGGTTCAACAATCCCGAGTACCACGATATGATAATCACAAATACGGGCCAGACGATCGACGCCTGCGCCGCATACGGCTTCCCGAACGTCATCGCCTTTACCGGCTACCGCGAGGACATCCCCGACGACGTGGGCGTGGAGAACTGCGTGACAGGCTTGAAGAAGATCATCGGCTATGCCGAAAAGAAGAAGGTCAACCTCTGCCTGGAGGTCCTTAACAGCCGAGTCGCAGAGGACATGAAAGGCCACCCCGGCTATCAGGGCGACCACACCGACTACTGCATGGAGATCGTCAAGAAGGTCGGCTCGCCCCGTATGAAGCTGCTTTTCGACATCTATCACATTGAGATCATGGACGGGGACATTATCAACCGCATCTGGCAGTGCAAGGACTACATCGGGCATTATCACGTCGCCGGCAACCCCGGCCGCAACGAGATCGACGATACCCAGGAAATCAACTACAGACCGATCATGCAGGAAATCGTCAGGACGGGCTACACGGGTTACGTCGGCTACGAGTTCGTCCCGACGCGCGACCCCTATACAAGCCTCAGGCAAGCCGTCCTTCTGTGTGACGTTTAGCTCGCAGGTTGTGCTCGGTTAACCAATCGTCAAGTCCGGGTTTCCGGGGCCGATGTGCTTGAGCATCACAATGGGATCGGTCTTCGACGGATTGGTGATCTTGATGCCCCTTTTCGCAGCCTCTTCGGTCACGAAGAACTCGTCATAGGTCAACTGACCGTACCGGATCAGCGCCGGGGTCTCGATATCCCATTCACCGAATTTGCCGTGACCCTGCATCGTGATGAAACCGTAGCACGCGTTGTCTTTGATCGTCACGGTCTTGCCGGGCAGGACGGTTAGCTCCTTGGCACTGAAAGCCGTAGACTTATAGCAAATCCAATTCTCGATGTAGCCTTCCGCCTCCATCTCCGCCACGGGCCGTGCCGGCTTAGGAGCCATGAAGCGATGCTGCACGAAATCAGGATCGACGTTCAGGTCCCAGTCGATAACGCTGAGCAGCCAATCGACGTTGCCTTCCTTATCCTTCGGCGTATCCTTCCACAATAGCTCTTTGGGCACGACCTGGTCGTGGGTGATGTTCTCGTACATCGCAAAGACGTCCGAGGCCTTCTGCGGCTCGTACGTGCACAGGCTTCCCGGCGCGTGCAAGACGCCCGGCGGAACGTCCCAGCCGGTCCCAACGTTGAGCCTGTAGGCGGGTGCCAGCGACGTGATGGAATTGTCCCTGCCCTCAGCCGCGTCCTTCAGAGCCTTGCGAACTTGATCCTTGGTTACGCCGGGATAGAGCCCGAAGAAGGTGTAGGGAAATTGGCCGCCGTGGTTGTTCGCCTGGGGCGGGAAGTAATAGGCTTCGGGCTTGCCCAACTGGCCCGTCAGGGCGGCGTGCTCGTCGCGATGATGGATGTGGTGCGGGAGGGCGGCCTTGTTGTCGAAGAATTTCGAGTACATGGGCCAGCGCTGGTGCTCTCTCCACAGCCGCTCGCCAATGATCTGGCCCTTCAGCTCGGCCACGGCGTCCAGCAGCCGGACCTTCTCGACCTTGCCGCCGTCCTCGAAGACGATGAAGCTCAGCCCCTCGTCCTTCGAAGTCAAAGGTCCGTTATCCGCCGGCGTCGTCGAGGCAAACCAGCGCTCGTCGATTCCCCCGCGCTCGCCCCCCATTGCGTAGTAATCATCTGGATGGAGCTTGATCCGCCTGCCGGGTACACAAAACGAACGCGGCACCCAGTTGGGGGCCAGCCGAAGCACTCCTTTGCCCTGCTCGAGGGCGTTGCCTACGATTGAACTAACGCTCATAAGTGGTCTCCATTTCGACTCTTCAACCGAAAACCGGCAATCGAAAATCGAAAATCAAGTATGGTGCTTGAGATCTCGGGTCTACGCTTTCTTGACGTTCTTCCACTCTTTGTCCTTCGCCGAGGCAAGTACCGCGTCGCAGACGTATTGCGTCGCCAGCGCCTCGCGGAAGGTCGGCGAGGCCGCGTCGCCCGAATCCAGACCCTCCAGGAAGTCGGCGACCTGGTGGATGAACGTGTGCTCGTATCCGATCTGCAATCCCGGCACCCACCACTTGTCCATGTAGGGCATGTCGCTGTCCGTCACGTGCACCGACCGCCAGCCCCGCACAATCGACTCATCGGCGTGATCGAAGTAGCTCAGCCGGTGCAGGTCGTGCAGGTCCCAGGCGATGGACGCCTTCTCTCCGTTGATCTCGAAAGTGTAGAGGGCCTTGTGGCCGCGGGCGTATCGCGTGGACTCGAAATTGCCCAACGAGCCGTTGTCAAAGCGGCACATGAACGTGCACGCGTCGTCGATGCCCACCGGCTCGACCTTGCCCGTCTCCGCGTGCATTCGCTCCTTCACGAAGGTCTCGGTCATCGCACAGACCGATCCGATCGTGCCGTTGTGCCACATCGCGGTATCGATACAGTGCGCGAGCAGATCGCCGGTGACGCCTGAGCCGGCCGCCTTGACGTCCAGCCGCCACGTCCCCGTACCTCCCTGAGGAACCTCCGTCGAGATCGTCCAGTCCTGGAGGAAGTTCGCGCGATAGTGGAAGATGCGTCCCAGGCGCCCTTCGTCGATCAGCATCTTGGCTAACGTCACAGCGGGTACCCGGCGATAGTTGAACGAAACAATGTTGGCCACGCCCGCCTTCTCCACGGCCTCGACCATCGTCTCGGCCTGGGCGCCGTCGAGCGCCAGGGGCTTTTCGCAACAGATGGCTTTGCCCGCCTTCGCGGCCGCAATCACCATCTCGGCGTGCATGTCGTTAGGTACGCAAATGTCCACGATATCGACCTTGTCATCCTCGATGACCTTGTGCCAGTCGGTGACATATGACGCGTAACCCCACTGTTCGGCGAAGGCCTTGGTTTTGTCTTCGCTCCGCCCGCACGCCATATACAGAACCGGCTCGTAGGGCAGATCGAAGAAATGGTTGACCTGGCAGTAGCCGTTGGAGTGCGCCCGGCCCATGAAGCCGTAACCGATCATAGCGACGTTTAGTTTCTTCTTTGCCATAGGATTCCTCCCGAATCTCTTCTGTTCACGGAGTCAGACGTGTCAGATCGTAAATAAGGGTATCGGGTCATCAGGCCATCATGGTGCAGGTCACCAGGATCTCAGGACATCAGGAATGCGCCGGCGACCCTGCCGGATGTTCCGCCCTACCTGATTCCCTGATAACCTGATCTCCACAGCCTGATTTCCTGGTATCCTGATAACCTCATTCGATTATCCGTATTTCTCATTCAGCTCGTCGATGGCCTTCTTGCACTTCTCCGTCACCGTCCAGGCGTCCGGCCAGAAGCACAGGTCAATCGTCCACCAGTCCACCTTGTTCTTCGTCAGCTCCGGCATCAGCTCGTCGAAGTCGATCTTGCCGTCGCCGAACGGAGCGTGCGTCGAGGTCTCGTCGTCGTGCAGCGTCCCATCCGAATCGATCAGGTGAATATGGTTGATCTTGCCGCGCAGTTTTTCGGTGAACTCCATGATCCCGCCCGGCAGGATTTCCGGCTCGCCCGGCTGACGTGCGCCCGTGCAAGCCACCATGTAGGCGTGACAGGAATCGTACATGATACCGAAATCGGGATTGTCCACCTCTTCGAGGATTCGGAAAATGTCCGAAGGCTTATTGAACGCAAAGCCCGGCTCGAATTCCCACGCCATGCGAACGCCCTTGTCGGCCGCGTCGGCGGCGCAGACCTTCCAGGTCTCCACAACGCGCTGGCGGGCCGTGTCGGCGTCCACCGTCTCGAAGATGGTCGGCGGCTGAACGCAATCGACGCGGATAGAGGGAATGCCGAGATCGACGCAGAACTGGAGATTCTTGCGGAAACAGTCGATGTAGGCGGAATTGTCGTCGGTGTCGATGAGGTGCTCGCCCCACAGATTGGCGGCCAGACCCGACCAGCCGAGCCCTATATCCGCCAATTGCGCCCGGCAGGCGTCCCGCTGGGCCTTGTCCGGCATGTCGTCCGGGTTCGGATGCGGCGGGAAACCTCCCAGCTCCACTCCGTCGAAGCCCAGCGCCGCGAGTTTCTCGATGACTTCCTTCCAGGGCACGGGATTGTTCTGGTACGGACCGATCGTGTAGGCCCACGATCCAATTGATATTTTCTTCATAGCAGACTCCTTTAACTTAATAAAGCCACGGCACCGTAGCATGGGCGTCCCGCCCATGAGTACCACGGGCGTCTCGCCCGTGAAGGCA
>JARRQQ010000414.1:0-6316 GCA_037381725.1 Sedimentisphaerales bacterium | reverse complement strand
AGCCTGTGTTCCTTAAGACGCTGCCAGCCCCCTACAGCCGCCGTCAAAATCAGAACCAGCAGAACCAGGCCAATCGTTGTGCGCCGCACGAATCGTTCAAAAGCCTGTGCCCGCCGCGCGATCAAACGTTGCAGGAAGACGGCCAGGCCAATCGACAGAATCAGCCTCGCCGAGAAATGTATCCGATCAAAACGAGCCGATTCGAGGACCAGGACGCTCAGGAAAGACAGCGATGCCAGCACGACAAACATGATCCGGACCGCCACTGGACTGGATACGCGCCAGATCACCGGAAGTACAGCCAGGCCCACGACGCCCATAACAAGCGCACCGGCAAGCGGCGACATCCACATTGTGTGACAGCGCAGATAGACGGCGTCGCCTCCGATGAAGCCTTTCAGCCGGAGGAAGGCTATCCCAGCCAGGCCCGAGAGTACCCCGAACCATACTGCAAAAACGAGCACGTCGAACAGACCAAACCTGGGCAAAGCTTCTCCGTCTTCCGGTCTGTTCGGTTCTATATTCGCTGTGTGTGGGGGTATCTTCATGACGTGTTCCATTCTCTACACTATCACGTTAATTGTTCGAGAATGCGCCTCACCTGCGCAGCCGCCCGAGGGCTCGAATCTGTTTCATCGACTGTATCCTTACCGTAAGACATCCATCACCACTTCCCGCCGATTCCAAATTCTTTGGTCGTGCTCAACGATCAAAGAAACGTGCTATACGCGTGCGAATGTCTGAAGTCTCGGCCCTGATAATCTCAAGCTCACTCTCACTGAAATCTGGAACGTAGTAAGAGGGAAGGTGAAGCCGCTTTTGTTGTTCAGCCAGTAAGGTTGCCTCCGGCACAAGTCCTAAGTGCGAGTAGAGACGAGCAAGGTTTTCTTTCGGATTACCGCAGAGTTTCTCGTAGCTTACAACAAGTGTACATTGTGCTAACATCTCATTGGTCTCCAAGAGGTTGGCTAAGTACGTGTGAACGTCTCGCCAATACTTCGCCCAGCCCTCCACATCATGCCCAGTCTCCCAAAGCTCCTGGACTTTGAGCGTCCTGTCGTTTGACGTCAGATTCAAGGGTCGCCTGTCGAGGCCAAATTCGAAATGCCCGGATCGTCTCATGTAGGCCAGCACACGCTTATCATGCTTCTCCTCTTCAGAGAGCAAACGATGCTGTTTCATGAGCGACGCGATATGGTGGACCGGTTCTCTGACGGGAATAACGAAGCGTGCATCAGGAAAAAGGCTGCCAAGGTAGTCAAGTCTGGCGATGTTGTAGTTGTTCTTAGCCAAATAACGATGAGCACCCCTTGACAGAAGGAGTTTGCGAATCGTCTGAGTGTAGAATGCATCGAAATCCGAAGCCCGTTGGTATTGGTTCAAGACGTTTCTTACTGTTGGATCGTGGGACGCCGGGAAAAAGTGTTTCCAGAGTATTTCCTCCATAGCTTCCGGGCTTTCGGGGGTGACTTGCAGGCCATCCGCATGCGATCGCTCAATAGGGTGATGATTGCCTTTTGCGCCCCTTTGAAGGAACCTACCCCACCAACAGGGAAGCATGACAAACGGAAAGTCCATGTACCGGTATGATGCGACCGCCTTGTTCTGCGAAATCAGTTCCAGAAGAATCGTAGTCCCTGCTCGAGCCAGCCCAGTGACATAGATCGGGCGGTCGATCGTAATCTGAGACAGCCGGTCTTCGAGAGACTTCGTCTCTAGCCTGCCCAAGGAGAACAGCAAGTCTTCATTGTGCTCAGCACACCAGCCAAGGAAATCATGGAGCAGCACAGCTTTCAACAGATAGTCCCTGATTGATTCACTTTATTCAATATGAAAACGCAGCTTGATCCCGAGGGCCGCGAGGAAAACAAATACAAAAAACGGGCATTCCCATCCTGTCGCCCAACTGGGCATCCCTTTTACTACTTGTTTCTTGGAAAGATTCAGTCTTATACTGTCAGTCGGTGCATCCTCGACAACATATCCGGCGGGACTACCCAGAAGAACGCTCCACCATCGCCGCTTGTGAATCACAGGGGTGGGGGGCGATAAAGGGGTGCCCGAGTAGATTGTCTTATCGCCGATCATTACTACCATTGCCTCGGAACTGATTAAGTCCTGGTTCTTAATCTCCTCATCCGATCTCTCGTCCTTACTATGATGAAAAGTCACACGCAGATCAGTGTCCTTGTCCGCCGTCGTTACGATAAGATCATCACGTACCTCTGGAACTTCATACGCCAGAGATGTGTGAATCCAAACAGCAAGAAGCAAAACGGGTAGTGCCGAAAGAAGCCCGGGACCGAGGACCGTACCGAACAATTTCAACGACGTAGCTAGGTTCTCCCTGGAAAGGGACAAGAAGTCCGCAAGTTTAAGATCCAAACGCAGCATTTCACGCTGGAGGTTGCGTATCTTCGTCTTCAGTTTTCTGATTGAAGCCTGCGGTGAGAGCTTGGCGTATATGATCATGGAAAGTGAACCGGCCAAGGCACCCCATATCGAAAGCCTCACAGCCAATGGGAGCAAACCGGCAAGCCATCTGTCAAGCAGATTCAAAACGGGGAAAAGCTCACTTATCATCTGCAACGACCTTAGAGTCTTGGGGGGGCAGATTCTGATTACTCCCACTTACCTTATTCGGTTTATTCCTTCTGGTAAGTCGAAGCAGAAGTCGCACGGGCCAAAGCGCAAGCCCAAGAACCATAAACAATATGCCGCCCAATACAGCCAGCAATGACCATAACAGGGTGATGCCTGATCCTGGACCAACGTACGCCAGGCAGGTCCCAGGCAGACTAAAAAGTCCAATGCATACAATACTGTTCATTTGTCGTCCTTTCTTAGTTTACTGGTAAAACTGGCATATTCTCTACCATACCGAGTGCCTTCCAGAATTTCCGGCACGTGATTTTTATCCCACCGCGGGGCGATCCAACTCCATACGACTTCGCCGCTCGCATTGATTTCGAATACTCGTCCGGCAACCGCTTCCGTGATGAGCATGTTTCCGTTAGGCAGATGCTGATGTTTTCCGCATCTGAACGAATAAAAATGTTGATTCTCTTTCTGACCGTACAGGACTTCGACTTTCCTTGTAGACGGTTTGATGCGCAGGATACGACTACCGCCAAACATCTCCAGATTGTTGTCAAACACCGTAATGCATCCATCCTCCGTGAAATCAGGATCGTGTTGATCGATAAATGGAGATGTCATGGACCACTTGGTGCGCTCCGTCTATCCGTCAATTACAAGCACAGCATTGATATCCCGTAGAGATACCATGATGTCGCCAGCTTGAAAGAGATCAAACTCATTCGCATTTTCTTCACTAAGCACTTCAATATCATTCAGATGCAAAATATCGCCAGTAGTCTGCCCTTTAGTGAAAAGCAGGTTATGGTATTCCGACTCATATATAATCTCAAGAACACTCATTTCACGTTCGATCTCTCCATTCAGACATACCTTGAGTATCATTCCGTCCATGAATGGTGGTCTCAGACCAAGAAACTTCTCAACGCTTTTTTCACACCACTTGGCGCCGCAAACCCAAAGCTTCCCATCTCCGTCCTGAAATATGGAGTGATGGGTTCGGTAAGCAAGTTTCCGAATGATTTTCGACTGAGGATTAAGCCGAACAAGGCCAAAATATTCCAAATTGAATATAACATCGCCGCCAGGTAACAATAGAGCTCCGTGGATAAAGGTCTTCATTTTGTCATCAAATGAGCCGGCTCGCCTGTCATTATGTGGAGTATTGGGCCATATACGGCGTGGATTGCATCGCCATTTGTGGAGTACCGACCTTTGAAATCGACAAGATGAATACCCACGTCCCAGTCTTTGCCGTCCTTCCACAGTCCTGTGACCAGTGTCACTCCAGGATAGACTTGCTCATGATCGTACACGACCACTCCTTCACCTTCGTATCGAGCAGAATGGATGAAATGTGGTAGCTTAGATCGATTTCGGAGTGCCTTTAAAGAGTCCCAACCAGCGTTGAGAAAATTGCGTGGAAAAAGGTGCCACTTTCCGACTGCAACACCGTAGATGAAGCACAGGCAGAGAATGGCTGAGACAAAACAACTGAAAGGAAGGTAGTGCCACAATTTGCGAAAAAGAACCCGCGTGCCTTCTTTCATATATTTTCGTTTCTAATCTCCTGTAAAGGGCGCTCTCGTGAGACACGTCCCCAGAGGGAGCAATCACCTCTTGCCCTGTTGTCCGTGATTCACGGAACTATTATCCCGCATCTGATTTTGGCTCTGCAGTTTCCAATAGTCTGGATTCTTGCCTTTGTAGGAATGACACCCTTCGATTGAGGCGCAATAGAAGGCCAGAAAATTGAGGTATTGTCTTTCTCCACTTCCAATGTGTAATCAGCAGCTACCCGATATCGCAGAGCAAGAACGAGCCACAGGAGTGCAATCCCACACATCGTAAGTACCACGTCGTCGTCATCCACACCAAGAGCCATGACCATACATGCCCAACAATGCTATACAGTATCGGAGACATGATTGCGAGCAAGGCCGGAACGCGCTTCGGCCGGGTTTCTCCATCTCAATGCAAACCGATGTTATTATCCCCCGCCTCCGCCCGTCTTGTAGCGTCGGCCGAATCTGGAACGTAAAGATCTGCATAGATTCCACGGGCCTCTACGTGGAGCAGCCGACGGTGACCATTAAGGGGATCCATTACTCTTGCCGGAGGCAGGAGCTCGTCGAAGCCGAGCACCCATACACGTGCAGCAGGCCGTTTCGACAGAATCTGGGCATAATCACGGGCTACATATGTATGCGCCTTCGGGTCAAGATAGTAAAAGATTGGTGACGTGGCCCAATGTCGAAAAACAAACCACAGATCTCCCGTCTCGATCTTTGGTGCCACCCGTGCGGCCAGCGTCGCGTAGTCGGTGGGAGAATGTGGTTGCTCGCGATACTCCAGAAATCCGGCGGCGTTGAGCGCGAGTAAAAAGATGACAGCCACTCCACGCGCAAAATGCGATCGGCATAAACGAACTGCTCCTGCACTTACGATCAACATCAAATAGGGCCCGAATATGGAAACCGTTCGGCTCGCCAAGAGGGGAATGGCTATCGAGATTAGGGCCAGCAGTCCCACTGGAATGACGGCCAGAAAGACAACCAACCAAGTTGGCCCAAGAGGCGCGCCGAGGCGCGACTCAAGCCAATCAGCGAGAAGACCCCGTCGAACAATGAAGTCCACGACCAGAACTAGCAGCGGGATTGCCCCGCATGCGATAATCGCACCGGTTCGAGGTTCCAGCCAGGTGAACTCACTCTGCTCGCGGTGTGTGATCCAGGCAAAGGCCTCAATTGAGGCGAACGCCAACGCCGCGGCTGCATAAAGCAACCATCTCGGACAACCTGGGCCAGTTTGGTTGGTAACCTCGGTCTGCCGAGGCAGCTTTAGCACGCCGACGACTAGCAGCAGAACGCAGCCGAGACTCGCTGCCAGACCAACCCAGGGGGCAACCGCAAGGATATCGCTACTGGACCATACGTACAGAAGGCGGAAATACGCTTCCACGGACAACCACACATCGGACGAGAGGTAGCTGGGCCGACCGGACTGAAATGTGGCAATAGCCAGCAGGGGACTTGCCATTGCCACCATAAATAACTGCCATTCTGCCTGAGGCGCTGCTCGACGGCCGGGTGGCTTCGGCCCAAGCTGAGCGTACAACATATGGGTTATCAAAATCGCCCAGAAAAAGTGAGACGTTGACAGGCCAGCCAGAATCGTAATGACATAAGTGCCGATCACCCACTGCGCGTAAGAACGGTTCTTTCTGTACGATTCGACTAGCAGGACCGTTGCCAGAACACCGAGAAAGCACGCCAGTGGGTACATCCTTGCCTCCCGGGCCAAGTAGACCGGCAGTCCAGCCGTCGCCCATAGGAAGCTGCCGAGTGCGCCGACTGTTCGAAGGCCCAGGTGAGCCCCAATCAGGTAGATTAACAAAATTGTAGCAACATCTATGATGGCAGATGGCAATCGGAGAGCCAGTGGGCCGGTTCCGAAACATCTTGTCCATGGCAGCATGAGCAGATAGTACCCGGGGGGGTGGCATTCGACCGCTATAGCCGAGGTAATCGTCCCAGTGAAGGTCAGTCTGGGCCCGGGTATCGACATATCTTCGGGTAGCTGTATCCCCGGTACGTAGATCTCGTTATGATCGACGGTCTCGACCGCCAGTCGGTGGAGCCGCAATCCAGCACCCAGGATCAACGCCACGAAGACCAGAATTAGGGCGATTCGAGCGAGGGTGCTTCGGGTTAGTTTG
>JARRQQ010000413.1:0-4704 GCA_037381725.1 Sedimentisphaerales bacterium | reverse complement strand
GAGAGTGACGTGTGGCTGAGGCTGGGGGAGTTCTGCGCCACTAATGGGGAATGTCGTAGGGCGGAGGATGCCTTCCAAAGAGTGTTGCAGGTTCTGGAAGGCGCCGAAAACGCTCACAGCGACCGCATCGCAGCAGCTCTCAACGACTTGGCAAAGGTTTACATCAATCAAGGTGAGTATTCGAAGGCACGGCCCTTGTGCCGCAGGGCTCTGGCCGTGCTCGAGAGCGTATATGACCCGCATCATCCGAGCCTGGCCGACGTTCACGAGACGCTCGCCCGGTTGCGACCTTGAGATTTACACAACCAAAGGTCGCTCCGGCTCACCACCTCAGCATCGCGCTGGCATTCACCCGACCGTCACCCACGTCCGTGTCGGTGGTTTCCTTAAGTGGATATCCGTAGTACACGGCGCCACTGAAATGCTCGCCTATCTCGAAGGTCACGCCGACACCCAGGGAATAGAGGCTCGTGTGCTCCCTTTCGCTGGCCACCGGGTCCTTTATGTAAGTCCGGCCGTAGTCGAAAAAGCCCAATGGCGCCAGCTTTCTCAGGTCAATTTCCTTTCCAATCTCCTCCTGCTCAACCGCCTGACTATGCCTGATCAAATCATACTCATACTGCACGGACGCCAGGATGCCACCGTCGGCGACGATCTCATACTCCTCATATCCCCGTACCGAGTACATACCGCCGAAGGACGTCATTTTTGCGGGTACGAGCCGCTCGGTCGGTTCGATCCATCGGCCAGCCAGTCTCAACTGCTGGACCTTGTTCTGGTCCAGGTACTGATTGTGATTGGCGGTAAGGTAGTAGATAGCAAAATCGGATTCCGCATTCGTCCGCGCCCCTGTACTCGTGGCCGCGTTCCAAAACTTGCTCTGAGGCGATGTGCGCATGCTCTGGACCATACTGGCACCGAAGGAGCTCGTTGACATATCGTTCCTGCGGTGAAGGTTCGCTCCCAGCCCCCACAGATCGTACTCGATGTCGCTGGCAAAGAACTGGGGAAAGAGCGTCGGTGTAATGTCGCTCTCCTCGTGGCTCCACGAGCCGGTCACGTCGAAGAACCATCCGTTACGCTGCAGGAGGTTATACCGCAGCACGGCTCCATAGAACGTGCCGCCGCCGAGAAAATCGATAGGCCCGCTCTGGGGGTGAATGTTGAACTCGCTGTATCCGCCGTAAGCGTTCAAACGAAGCCGCGGCCCCAGGATGGGAAAATCATAACTACCAAAGAGCGAATAGTTGTCATCCCATGAATCCGGGTCCACCTGATAGAGAGCCGTGAAACGATCATCGAAGCCCAGCAGGTCGGTATTGATCAGACCGATTCGGGGTGCCCATTCCCTGTCTTCCGTGCCGGAGTTATCCACCTGGATGAAGTAATGCCAGGGACTCACTTCATAGACGTCGTACTCGATGGCCAGGGTGTTCGGCTCGGCGCCTCGGGAGACCACGGCCGCGACGTGTCGGTCCGGATCGAGATTCAGAAGGTTGACCAAATAATCCAGCGATTTCTGACTGGCGACTTTGTCCCTCTGGATGGGCGACCATTTTTCAAGAGCAGAGCGCCTGAGATAGCCCTTTTCGACCTCGTTTCGGTCGGCGTCGTAGTACTTTACTCTGATGGCTGTGACGGGCGCCTCGAGAATCTGGATGGGCAGAATCTCGTTGACAAGCTCCGTGCCGTTCTTGATCGCCCCTTCCGGCACGTAGACATAGATGCCCGAGTAGTCGTTCTTTTGATATAAGGAAAGGATATATTGTGTCAGGCCCTGAATCGTCCGTAACGAGACCTCGACGGGCTGGCCCGGATTCGACACAAGCTTCCGTATTGGTCTGAGGTCATAAAGGAACTGGCTCTCCGCTTGAGACGCTGGCTGGTCCGAAGCATTGTAGATATCCGGCATATACTCCAGGATTTCCGATGACGATATCAGGCTGTTGCCCTTGATCTGCAATTCCCTGACAACCAGGCGCATGGTCGGATCTTGGGGCAGATTCGCCTCCTCTGCTTTGGTTGCTCCGGCGCCCTGAGCAGAACATGCCAGCAACCCGAAGCAGATAAGAATAATCGACCTTCTACGTAGTGTACCCATCTTGCCACCTTTCCAAAAGAACGTGCAACATCCCTCACGAGCTCTCAATTATCAGTACTGATAACAGTGTTTCTCCAGCGACCATTCACAAGTGACTACTGACTATCGGCCTGACGTCCCTCCTCGGGAACAACCTCCATGTCCCCGGCGGTCACCTCTCCACAGGACACCCTAGACACTCCTAATAGTCCATAGCCGACGCTCAATAGTCAATCCCCTGGAATCCTTTGTCAATAGTAAATCCTGATAAACTTATCTTTTATCGGCAACTGTGCGGATTCTCTGCATTTTTTAGGCCCTGCACTGTCAAATCGCGGCACAGAAGCAGCGATCTGGCCCGCAGGGCCCTGCGGGGGACATCGGGCTACAAGCCCTTGGGGCCAGTGTCCACGCCATAAGCCCCATACGTCGTATAGGACTTATTCACCGGCGAGACGCCCGTGTACTACTGGCGGAGCGCCGATTTTTTCTTTGTGATTTCGTGTCCTACCGGCTAATATTCTCCACACGGTGGCGTGTGCCACCACAAGCAGCGGGGTGTAGCTCAGCTTGGCTAGAGCGCCTGCTTTGGGAGCAGGAGGCCGTAGGTTCGAATCCTATCACCCCGATTCCAGAAAGGAGAGCATTCATGGCGATGTCGGCTATCGGGACGATCCCGAGCAGGTGGGCGAAGGCGTGTTCATCTTTCGCAATTCCAATAATAACGGCCGTGATGATTATGTGACCTACAAATACGCCAGTTTCTATATGAACGGTGCCGTGTGAATCGACTACGAAAATGAAGACGAGGAACTGTCTATCTCACCGTCATTGGCCGACGTGTTCGGTCCGGTAATTTTCTTTCCGAAAGGGCGTAATCATTGCGTATCGAGCAATGAGCAGCCCGGCTGGCACGACGAGAACCTCGACATGGACTGGCTTATGCCTGGTGGATCGGCCAACATGCCCGTGCTTGAAGGCCCGGGCATCATCACGCACATCTACGCGATGGTGGTCGAGAGCCCCGGCAAGGACCACTGGAGGCACAGTTGGAAGGGCCTCGACCCCAGACGGTAGAGGCCGATCATTTAGAATCAAGAGGAGCAAAGACCGTGGCATCGTACGTTCCGAAAACGTGCGTCTTCCTTGTGGCAGCGACCCTCACGTGCGGATTGCCTGCGCGAGCCGGGGAGCCGCGGGCAGTGGACGTCATCTCGCCGGACGGGAAGAATACGATCACCGTCGCGCTGCCTAAAGAGGGTAGTCAAACACCTCCGACGTTTGCCGTCACCCGTTCCGGGCGAATGGTTATCGAGCCTTCGGCACTGAACATCATTCTGGCTGGAAGCGGATCATTGACTGGAGGTGCTCAACTCGTCAGCGTTGAAGAGGATCACCTGGACGAAACAACCACTCCGCCTTGGGGCAAGAGTCATCTTGTCCGGAACCGATGCTCCCTGGCTCGCCTTCACTTCAAAAGTGCTGCGGACATCGTTTGGGACTTGGAGCTGCGCGCCTACGACGACGGCGTAGCCTTTCGCTACGGGCTTCTCGAACAAAATGCGCCGGGCTTATTCGTCTTGAAGGCAGAAACGACAGAGTTCCGGCTCAAAGGCAATCCGTCGATTTTGTTCACGACGGTGCCGAGTTTCACCACGTCTCACGAGTCTCTGTACCAGCATAAGCTGTATTCCGAGCTTCCGGCCAAAACTCTGATCGACATGCCACTACTGGCGGTGTGGTCCGGCGGACTCTCCGCCGCCTTGACGGAAGCGTGCCTGCGCGATTTCCCCGGAATGTATCTCGAACGAACGCCCGGTTCGCAGTCGCCGGTCCTTCGGGCCCGCCTTTCGCCGTTGCCGGGACGGCCTGAAACATGCGCCGTTGGCCGGACACCTCACTTGAGTCCTTGGCGGGTCGTGCTCCTGGCGGACAAGGCCGGGCGGCACCTGGAGAGCAACCTCTTGGTTTGTCTCAACGATCCGCCGCAAGGGGACTTTTCCTGGGTACAGCCCGGCAAGAGCACGTGGCAGTGGTGGAACGGGACCGCTGAGGAAGGATTGCCGTTTCAGTGTGGCATGAACTACGAGACCCACAAGTACTACATCGACTTCTGTGCTCGAAACGGTATCACCTATCATTCCGTCGTGGCCGACGACCGGCCCTGGTACCAACAATCCAAGGTCGGCTATGCGCCGGGACCCGACACCGATATTCTGAAGCCGCGTCCGGAGCTGGAGTTTGCGAAGATCCTGGCCTACGCCAAACAGAGAGGCGTCGGGATTCGCCTCTGGGTCCATTGGCGACCCTTGAACGATCGGCTGGAAGAGGCTTTCACCCAGTACGAACGGTGGGGGATTCGCGGACTGATGGTGGACTTTCTCGACCGCGATGACCAGGAGATGGTCCAATTTTGCGAGCGGGTTCTGAAGTCGGCGGCCCGGCATAAACTCCACATCCAGTTCCACGGTTCCTACAAGCCGAGTGGCGAACAGCGCACCTATCCGAATCTCTTCAACCGGGAAGGCGTGCTAAATCTGGAGTACCTGAAATGGAGTTACAAGTGTTCGCCTCAGCACATCGTCACCGTTGCCTACACCCGCGCGCTGGCAGGCCCCACGGAT
>JARRQQ010000412.1:0-4709 GCA_037381725.1 Sedimentisphaerales bacterium | reverse complement strand
CGGCGTCAAGCTCGTGAATACCCATGTCCAGCACGCCGGTCGGAACGACGCCCCGATTGAAAAGATCGATTGGTCCGCCCAGCTTTTTGCCGTCTAAATAAAGCTGAACGATTCCGTAGTCGACGGCCTTGGTAAGCTGCATCGTGAGGCGATACCGCGCCGCCTTCTTCACGGGCACAGCCAGATCGAGCGTATCGCCCGGCTTGGCGCCGGTCCACCACAAATGGGCCTCATTGCTCCACTTTCCACCATACCCGCTCATGTCCTGTGTTCGCGCGTTCCCGGCTGTCTTGGCCAGAATCTTCATCTGCTCGCCTTCCAGGGCGCCCTTGACCTTGAAGACCTCGATAGGTCCCCAGTATCCCTTGCGCTCGCTCACGGGCACGGGGTCATAGGGGTC
Organism: Sedimentisphaerales bacterium; assembly: GCA_037381725.1. GTDB lineage: Bacteria > Planctomycetota > Phycisphaerae > Sedimentisphaerales > Anaerobacaceae > JAFGTG01. Next base: position 4,309 of record JARRQQ010000412.1, on the reverse strand, counting down.
GGGCTGGCCCGCCGTCTGATACCAATACACCGTGGAGGCGTAGAGCGTCGGCTTGCTGTTCGGATAGTATTTCTCGATATCGGCTTCAAACGACGTCTGGAACGGAACGTTGTCGGTGACGTGCCAGCGATTGACGGAGATGTGGCCGCGATTGTTGCCGTCGTTGTACGTCTGATTGTGGTAGCAATTTTGAAAGAGCGTCGGATTGCACCAAGCGTAGCCGAAGTAGTCCTCCGAACCGGTGCCGATGGTGGAGGGGAACTTCTCGCCGTCCACGAAGAATTTCTCGTCGCCCTCGCCCCACCAGCCTCCTCGCGGATTCCACACGTGCAACATCACGCCACAAAACCGCCCGCATCCTTGCGTCTTGAGCAACGTCCAATCAATCGCCTGGCGCTCAGGCTCGTCCGGCAAAAACGCATCGCGATGCCACTTGGCATGGAACCGTCCGAGCTTTTCGACGGGCTTTGTCAATGGAGCATGGCTAATAGTGAATTTAAGCGAGCGTGCCTGATCGCCATCGTTGCTTACCTTGATAACCGCCCCATTCTCAACGGGCATGTACCAACGACTGAAAAAGCCGGAGTCCGTCATCCCTAAAGGCAAAGATTCGTACTTGTTCACACCTGGAGCCGTCCCGAAAAAATCACCCAGCGGAGCCCAAACACTCGGTTGCGATTCGCCGTCCCAGTACATGTGCAAGGTCAGCTCGCGAAGGATGTCGCGATCGTCCGGCGAGGCAGGCAGATCCATGCTTACATCGATCCCTGTAATTGCCCATTCGCCTATGAGACGCAGAATGGTCACCGTCCCGCCCGGCGGAACCGTGACGGGCTGAGTCATTTTCTGCTGGCCCCGGCGGCGGACCTGAAGTTTATCGCCTCCTCGGGACAACACAGTATTCGCCCGATCAAGCGCTTTCGATTCTTCGGCGGATAGCTCGCGTTTGAACGTCGGTAGAACTGTACCCTTCGGATACGTTGTGTAGGTGAAATGATAATAGCGTCCCCAATCTCCTTCAGCGGTTATTTTGCATGATTTCTGGAAGGAAATCGGCACGTAACAATTGCGTCCCCGCGCCGTCGTATGGACCAGGGCGGGCCGAGTAAAAGGCTCATTCTTGCAGTTGAAGTATCCGTCGAACGGCAAATCCACCGCCGGCTCAGAAGCGCCGTCGAGATAGATCTTCACGTGTCCTTCTTTGGCCAGCGCCGACCAGATGCGCCAGATGACCGCGGGGCCTTCGATCTCCGCAAAGACGGTCTGGTCGCCTTCCTTGCGAATGATGCCCGTGCCGTCGCCGTTGGCGGACCAGTTCACGTATTTGCCGGTAGTCGCGTCATATTTGCTCCTTCGGTCATAGCTGGACCACTGGGCGCATTTTTCGCCCGGCGCCGGCAACGTGGCCAAATGCTCCAAGTCGGTCAGCCGGCCGATGAGATCGACGTACGTCAACCGCTCGGCGCCAATGACGGGTGCTAATCGACCGCCTCCCAGGAGACCGCAAACAGTGGCGATCATTGCAATTGGAATCAGGTGGGACCTTCTCATCGTTTGTTTCCTTTCTCTAATGTGGTAGTCAAAGTTCTGAAAAATTGAAGGTTAGGCATACTTTGGCAAGAAAGAACGTTCTTTGTTCTTTCTTGTCTCACGGATAAGTGACAATCTGACAACTGGTTAGGTGATTATTATAGAAAATCAAAAGACGATTTTCTAAAATAATATATGCCTAACCTTCAATTTTTCAGAACTCTCTGAGAAAGCCACAGTCTACAAAAAAAGCCCCATCTTGCCAACGTATCCGTCAAAAAATGATACGCCGGCAAGAGGAGCCTACTACTTTGTCACGGCTTGAATAGGGAAAATGTCATTGCGAGGAACGAAGCCACGAAGCAATCTCAACCGTTGGGCTGCGCAAAGTCTTGAGATTGCCTCGCTCCGCTCTTCTCACAGTTTTTGCTGTGACGCCGTACTACTCTTGTTGGGAGGTCTTCCCGGATGCCTTTACTGTGCGTACTTCACGGAGCAGCCATAGGACTTCGTCTGGTGCGTGGTGATATCCTTGCCGGCGAGCACCTCTGTCAAAGTCTGATGCACGTAATTCACCAGTTTCTCGCCGTTCGGCGTCTTGCCCATAGGCGCATTATCAATCGCGCCATCGTAGACGATCCTGCCCCGGCGATCGATCACGAACACGTGCGGCGTCGTTTTGGCGCCATAAGCGCGGCCGACCGTGCCCGCCCGGTCGTCGAGGACTGGATACGGCAACTTGTGCTTGGCGGCAAAGGCCCGGTTTGCCTCCGCAGTCGAGTGACTCGTACTGTTGATCGCAAGCCAAACAACGCCCTGGTCCTTGTACTTCTTGGCTAATTTGACCATCGTCCCGGCCTGTTCATAGTGATAGCGAACAAATGGGCACTCGTAATTGAGCCACTCCAGCACTACCGTCTTGCCCCTGTAGTCCGCGAGGCTGACGGTTTTGCCGTCAAAGCTCGTCAGCGTGAACGGCTTCGCGCTTCTAGCGGAATCGCCTCGTTCGGGAGGATCCGGTCTCGGCGGCCGGCCGGGACGCGGCCTGCCAACGTCGCCGCGAGGTCTCGGCTCCGGGCGCGGTCCCCTGCGAGCGGCCTCGCGTCGAATGTCGGCTATCAGCGCCTCGATCCGCTCGGCGGTCTTCGTGGCGTTCTCTTTCACGGCCAACTCATGAATCTTTCTCAACTCGGCGATCTGCTCGCGTGCGTCGGGTTCCGGCCGCCTCGGGCCGCTGAGCTTGGCCAGTTCCCGTTCAATCGACCGGATCGCCATCCGCCGGTCTCTGGCCGCCGCCATCATCTTTTCCCTCAGCGCGGCCCTCTCCTCCTCGGAAAGGTCCTGCAACGGCTTACGATTCTCAGGCGCCATGACTTCAACGTCCGCCTTGAGCTTGGCAAGCTGCTCTTCGATCATCTTTATCGCATTGAGTTGTTCTTCACGCCCGAGACCCGGAGCCCTAGCTCTGAGTCTCTCGCGCATCCTTGCCATGATCTTCTCTCTCTCGGCCTCGGACATGTTTTGCCACCTCTCCCTCATCTGGCGCATCTCGACCTGGAATTTCTCTCTCTCGGCCGGCGACATGTCGCGATACCTTTGCCTCATTTCAAGCGGAGAAGATTCCGGGGCGGTCTTTTCGCTGTCTTGTGCCAGCGCGACCCACGCTCCTGCAAGAACAGTCAGACCAACGGTGATCGAGAATATGTGCCTGTTCATAGTGGTCACCTCCATAACTTGAGACTTTGCTTTTCGACCCACTGCCATCATCTACCTCAATATGCCAGGTAGCTTACATCCACTTACCCTCCCTGTAAATAGCAGGCCGCTCCGACGGCTTATCGGCCCGACGATAAAAAGCGGACCTGCCCGACTGACGCCGGAACAGGTCCCCTGTAATTCTACTGTCTTGGATAATGCTATGTTCAGGCCGACATCGATCCGTTGTGCAAGTCCGACCGGCGGTGCCCTTTCTTTATTGTGGGCTTGGGATTGCGTCTACCGGCCCACGGACGCTCAAGTGTGTCGATCCCGAGGTCCTTTATTGCTGCTGCCTCTGTCGTGGAGGTCTCTGGCCGCGCTGACCGCCACCGAATCTCCCCCGGCGGGCGCCCCTGGCCATCAGTCTTTCGAGAAGCTGAGAAGTCTCGGTGGCTTTTTCTTTGACCGCCGCTTCCTGGATCGGCTTGAGATCAGCAGTATTTATGATGATAAACCGCGCACCCTCTTGCTCCGGTTGCGTCCGGCCCTCAAGCTGGGCAACTTGCGCTATGATGGCCTGGAGCGCGTTCCGCCTATCCGTGAAGCTCTGCCTTAGCTTGTTTCGCTCTTCCTCGGAGAGGTTTTGAAATCCGCCTTGAGGCATTTCGACCTGGAGTGAAGCTTTGAGTTTGGCCACCTGCTCTTCAATCGTCTTGACTGCCTTTTCCTGCTCCTCCCGGCTCATGCGGCGGCCCCTAAAGCCTCTTTCACGCATCCGTTGCAGGAATGCGGCCCTTTCCTCCTGGGACATGTTCTGTAGCCTTTCTCTCATGCCCTGTCTCTGGTTGTTCCGGTCTTGCGCCCGGCCGAACGAAACCAGAACCACCGCGAGAATCGCCAGGACCGCCACTGTTGAAATCAGGTGCTTCTTCATGATACTGACCTCCCTAAATAAGGTTGAACGGTAGAGACTCCGCCAGATCCCAGCCTGAATGTGGGACAACACTGGCAACCGTCAAGGAAGGACGCGGCAGCCGGACCGTTTATTGCTGAAATCCTGCAAAAAGTGCGTGAACGACCA
>JARRQQ010000411.1:0-4711 GCA_037381725.1 Sedimentisphaerales bacterium | reverse complement strand
CCTTTACTGAATTCTGGACTGTTTTTTCTCTGACGTATTGCCCGGCTGCAACGAGTACAAACGGCTCCAATCGCCTCTTTCGGACAATTCTCGGCCCTGCCGGGGACAAGAATACCGCCTTGTCAGTTTCGTTCAAGTGAGGGATTTCCTGAATCGGCCTGCGTAAATCCTTAGTGTGGAGAGCTCGTGAATGTAGGCGAATCTCTCTTTTTCGCGCGCGGCAAAAGCGGCGACCACCTCCTCCGGGGACCTTGCGGCCCTCACAATATCGTCTCCGCCAGCCGCCTTGGCTCGATTCTGAAGTGCGAGCCTCTTCCCTCAAAGAAACCGTGCTCGCCGATCAGGTGAATGTTAAGATCGGACCAACGGCACAGTGTTTCACCCGTTTTGGAGGAGCGGAGCGAAGTGATCCTCTTGGCGAAGCACCCCGAGTGCGGCCAGGGGCAAACCAACGCGCCCCTCGCCTCATCGACCTGGGCTTCCAGATGCTGACCGACACGGACCCAAGTTCCCAGGCCCGCTACGGCCAGGTTCGTGATCTCGTGCATGCGCGCCGCTAATTGCTCCTTCTCCAGACCCAGGCGGGCCAACTCGCCAACATCGGCGTTGATGACGTCGAAGACCTCCCGCTGGTCCTCGCCCATGAAACCGCCGGCCACAAGGCGCGAAGACCTCAAGATTTGGTCCAGGCTTTTGTCCTGGGGCGACTCTTTCATACTGATTTCACCAGATTTATGCGAATTTGTCGTAAAAAATTCGGTCTTCTGTGACGCCCAGCTTGTTGAGGACCCTGATCGCCGCGTCGATCATCCCCGGGCTGCCGCACAGATACGCCTCACACGCGCCGGCGTCCTCCATGTCCCGCTCGACCGCCTCGGTGACCAGTCCCCGCTGTCCATCCCAATTCTCGTCTTCATCCGGTGCGGCGACGATTGGAAGGAACTTGAAATCGGCCAGGTCCGCCTCGAATTGGCGCATGAGGTCGGTCAGGCACAGTTCTCTAACTTTGTTGGCGCCGAAGTAGTACCTGGCCGTCCGCGGATTGGCTGAGTTTCGCATCGCGTGCAACATGCACTTGATAGGCGCCATCCCGGACCCTCCGGCGATGAAGATAATCGGGGCTTGCGTCTCGGAAAGTCGGAAATCGCCATAAGGCCCGTTCATCTTAACCTGGTCGCCCACCTTCAGATAATTGAAGCACCAGGTCGTGCAGATTCCGTCGGGCACCAGCCGGATAATCAACTCGACGGCGTTCTTGTCGGCGGGGTCGGACGAAATCGAGTAGGCCCGATATACCTCCTCGCTACTCTTTTCGTATACGGGTGTCAGCAGTTGAATGTATTGGCCCGGAACGTAGTCGATGCTCTTCGGCTCGATCAGCTCGAACCGGAATTGCTTCATATCGTGTGTGAGGTCCTGGATGTCCGCGCATCGGCACGTGTACTCACGAATGGCCAGAAGCTCCCGCGGAACCGCAATCTTCAAATCCTCGCGGACTTTGACCTGGCACGCTAAGCGAACGTTCGAGGCTCTTTCGTCCTTGACGAGATAAGGCTCCTCAGTCGGTAGCAACGGTCCGGCGCCATCGAGCACCTTGAGCTTGCACAGTCCGCACGTTCCCCGGCCGCCGCAGGCGCTGGGAATGAACAGTTTCTCGGCGGTCAGCACCGAAAGCAGATTCTTGCCGCCGTCCACCGTCAGTTCCCGCTCGTCGTTGACCGTGATCGAACATGGCCCATAGTTGGCGAAGAAATGCTCGGAGACAACAAGAACCGCCGCCAATCCGGCCCCAATCGCGCTCACCACTCCCACAGCCGTCAGTATCGCAAAAAACATTCCCACCGCTCAGACCTCACATGTATCAAGTTCCCTGCAAAACGCCCGCAAACCCGATGAACGCTAACGCCATCAGGCCGGCGATGATGAGGGTAATCCCCGGCCCCTGCAGGCCGCGCGGGATTCGCTCGTTAGCCAATCTCTGCCGAATGCCCGCCATCGCGATGATCGCCAGAAACCACCCGATGCCGCTTCCCAGCCCATAGCCAATCGTCACGATGAAGCTGTAGTCCCGGATGACCATGAACAACGACGCGCCGAGGATTGCGCAGTTGACGGTGATCAAAGGCAAAAACACACCCAACCGCTGGTACAAGCTGGGGGAAAACCGGTCGATGACCATCTCCACAAACTGGACGAAGGCCGCGATGACGATGATGAACATGATGAACCGGAAGAATTCCAGTTCCAGAGGCTCCAGCACGAAATGGTACACCGTCCAGTTCAGCAAGCTTGTCGAGGCCATCACGAAGATAACCGCGAGCCCCAGTCCGATCGATGTCTTCACCTCGCGCGAAACCCCAATAAATGGGCAAAGCCCCAGGAAATAGGCCAGAAGAATGTTCTGGGTGAATATCGCCGAAACAAAGACCACCAAAGCGTAAGATAGTTGCGAGGTCCCGCTCATTTCGATTTGTCCTCCTTAGCGGGCTGTATCGACCTAAAGACCCACACGACCAGACCCAACATGAAGAATGCCCCGGGAGGCATCACCATAATGATCCACGGGTCCCAGTGAGGCCCGCTGAAATAGGGCATCGGCAAGCCCAGAAGAGTGCCCATGCCGAAAAGCTCCCGGAACGTGGCGATAATAAGCAATACGAACGAATAACCCAGCGCATTGAAAAAACCGTCCATAAAAGCTCCCCGCGGCGGATTAGAATTTCCGTACGCCTCGCACCGTCCCATAACGATGCAGTTGGTGATGATAAGCCCGACGTAAGGCCCTAAGTTGGTGCTCATCTCCGGCCAGTACGCCTTGAGCAAGACGTCCACGATGATCACGTAAAACGCAATGATAAGCGTCTCGACCATCATCCGGATATTGCGGGGAGTGAAGGTCCGCAGAAGCGAGACGGTTGCAGAGCTTAGGGACAATGTGAAGACCAACGCGGCACACATCACCATCGTATTGAGCACCAAATTGGTCACGGCTAACGTGCTGCAAATCCCCAGCACCTGCTTGAACACGGGGTTGTTGCGCCACAGGCCTTCGACCATCAGGTTCTTGTTCACCGACGTGAGAATTTTCATGATTCGCGGCCCTCGCCTTCCTTCTCACCGCGGCCTTGCCATTTTCTCAGGGCCTCATCAATAATGATCTGCAACCGATCGCTGGTCTGCGTGGCGCCGGTGATAGCGTGGACCTCGTTGTTGCCCAGTACCGCGCCCGGCCGCCTGATCTTGAGCGGCTGGCCGCTCGATGCGAGCACTTTGCCCTGAAACTGGTTCTTGAAAGCGGGTTTCGTGATCTCCGCCCCCAAGCCCGGGGTCTCGTTCTGCTGATAGAAGGCGATACCCGTGACGGTCTTCTTATCGGTCTTTAGGCCAATGACGCCTTTGATGGGCGCCCAGAAGCCCTGCCCTGCAATCGGCACAACGTAAGCAACGATCCGACCTTCCCGTCTTGCGGTGTACGCCCCGTTCGACAACTCATTCGGCTCGCTCATCATTTCGCCAAAGGTTTCGTGGATCTGGGGTCGCGTCTTCGTCTGGACGTTCACCCCTGGCAATACCGACAGGACCGCCCGCTCGAAGGCCAGCTTCTGGTTGGCCTGAACGCGTTCGCCCGTAACGCGCGTCAGGCCGATCACGATCGAGCTGAAGAACGCCGTCACCAGGAACATATAGGCAATCGGAAACCAGGATTGCTTGCGAGTCATTGTTTCCCCTTGTTCTTCTGTCCGGATTTGTAGGCCCGTACGCCATAATCCAGGATAGGAGCGAACATGTTGCCAATCAGAATCGAAAACATCAGACCGCCGTTAAAGATCGAGAAATTCCTTATGACCGTCGTGCAAGCGGCGATGATCACGCCGTAGAAGACCTTGGCCGGCTCGGTCCGCGGAGCGCTAATCGGATCGGTCGCCATGAAAAATGCTCCGAACAGAAAGCCGCCCCCAAGCACGGCCACCCACGCGCTCGGCACCGGGACTACACCGAACCAGTGCAGCACCTGATTCAAAACCGCATAGGTGATGACGACTGAGAGAATAATCGTTCGGTTGGCCGTCTTTCTGACAAACAAATAGATCCCGCCGATCAGGATCAACAGGGCACTGGTTACGCCCATCGTGCCGCTTATTCGCCCAAAGAGAAGACCCTTCAAGAGTGTCCATCTCTCAACGGAGACGGTTTGCCCTTCGGTAATGTCGTGGGGAATGCGTTCGGTGGCATTGGGTTCGCCCCCCAGGGTGAGCTTGCCAGCCTTGAGATACGCCATCGGCGTAGCGCCGGTCACGGCCTCGGTTTGGGAGACGGTCGTCCACCGGTTCAGCGCGCCCCACGGCTGTTTCGCCACCGGCGCCCAGGTGGCAGTCAAGGCGACCGGGAAACAAATATACACAAAACAGCGGCCCGCCATGGCTGGGTTGAAAATGTTTCGCCCGAATCCCCCGAAGACCTCTTTCGCGAACATAACCGCGAAGGCCACCCCGATCACGAGGACGTGCCAGGGAACGGTCGGAGGCATGATCAGGGCGAATATGGTCGTCGTGACAAAGACCGCCTCGCTCACGGGCTCATTTCGGGACCGGGTGAAGATCAACTCGACGAGAAAACCGACGACCGCCGAGACCGCTACGATACATAGGCTTCGCCACCCGAAGAAGTAGACGGCGCCGGCCACGCACGGAATCAGCGCGACCAGAACGCG
>JARRQQ010000410.1:0-4719 GCA_037381725.1 Sedimentisphaerales bacterium | reverse complement strand
TGGTATTCTGCGGACATGCACTGCCATTTCGGCTTGGGCAATCCGGCGGTGCTTAAACAGCTCGCGCTGGCTGACGATATCAACTTCGAGCCGATTCTAACACTCTGGAATCACCAGCGAACCGGGACATCGGACGAGACATGGCCTGATTGGACGACCGGCTCCAGCATCTTCGCCGACGCAACGCACGTGGTGACGCTGCGCAACCAGGAAATCGAACGCATTGGCGGTGCCGCCTTCGAGTCGGTAGGCGCCTTGCTCATGTTCGGGCTAAGCCGGCCCGTCAGGATGCCCCTGGGAAACAGCCGGTATCCATGCGACGCCATGCTGGGCCGGATAGCGAAAGAGGCTTCGCCGGATTGTGTGATCGACACCGACAAACCGATATGGGGCGAAAACGTGGTCGGTGTCGCCTTGGGCCTATTCGATTCGATCCAGGTCTGTCACAATCACTATCATCGCCAGGCAACATTAGACGGCGGTCACGTCGGTTGGGGCATGGCCGGGCCAGACATCGAGGACCGACAGGAGGATTGGGGCGAGGACGAGCTTTTCCACAGGACGAATCTGACATACTACCGCTTCCTGAACTGCGGATTCAGACTAGCCGCCACAGGCGGCTCGGCGATGGGCGTGATGCCGGTCCCGCTCGGTTACAGCCGGACGTACGCGAAACTTGATGGCCCGCTGACCGAAGCCAACTACCTCAAAGCGATCCGCGCCGGCCGGACCTTCGCCACCAGCGGGCCGACGCTCACCCTGACCGCCGATGGTCTGGACAGCGGGGCCGAGATTCGGTATTCAACGAACCGCAGCAAGCCCATCCGCATCAAAGCCGACTTGCGGAGCATTCAACCTATTGATTCGCTTGAACTTATCAACAACGCTAAGGTGATGAAGAAGGTTGATCTGAGAAACCGGGCGCCTTCGCCCATCGTCGAAGAGTCCCTCGTACTCGGGCACAATCCTATTCGGAGCGGCTGGATCGCCGCCCGAGCGCTCTTCACAAGCCCGGACGGCCGGTTGCGCCAGGCCCACACCAGCCCCGTATATGTCACCGTGGACGACAAGCCCACGGCCTCGAAAGCGTACTCCGATGTCATGATCCGCTGGATTGACCGGCTGCTCGAGGTCTCTGCAAAGCAAAGCCGCTACCGGTCAGACGCGGAACGGGCCGAGGTCCAGGCCGTTTTCAAACAGGCCAGACAGAAATATGAGTCCGTCGTTCAGACGGCCCGGCAGGTCTGGGAAGATCAATAAACGTGGTTTTTCGCACCCCCACGAGCGATGACCCCGGGGAAGATGGTCTAATGTCAGTCGTCTAGGTCGTTCCACTACAGCGCCGGGGCGGGTCCGAAAATCTTGGCTCAGCCGTGGATTTTTATCTTGACTGCTGATTTCAAACGGTGTATCCTAAATTCTGACTAGCTTCGTATCCGGTCTTGGAGTCTTCAGAACAAGTTTATGTGGGAGTAGCATCATGAAAAGTCGAAGGGCATTTACGCTGATCGAGTTGTTGGTAGTCATCGCGATCATTGCGATCCTGTTGGCCGTCCTGATGCCGGCCTTGCAGCGAGTGAAGAAGCAGGCCAGAGGGATTTTGTGCAAGCACAACTTGAAGAACTACGGTTTGGCGGGCAGATTGTACCTGGATGACAATGACAATGTCTTTCCTTATTCCTTCAGTTGGCTCTACAAGAGCAACTACAGCGGGTGTCGGTGGCACAACGCCAGCATGAACCTCCACGAGAGGCCGCAGGACGCCGTGTGCTTCTGGCCTTATCTGAAGGATAAAGACATCAACTTGTGTCCCGAGTTCAACATCGTAGCCAAGATGATGGGCTGCCGGACCTGCGACGGCACCACCATTCCCATCGAGCCTCAATACAGCTACTGCATGAATTCCTACCTCAACGGAGACGGAATGAATTACGTGCCCGATCAATACAAGGTAGGCGGTTTTGACAGGATTAACAAGGAAGGGATGGTGGTAAATCCGTCCCGCGTGTTCTTCTTCTCCGAGGAAAACACGTGGTCCATTTCGGGTATCAACGGCGCGAGCATCAACGACAACAATCTGCGCTCCACGCCGAACTGCACTACTGACAGCTTCGCGACGTACCACAATACGTCCAGCGCCCACATAAATGAGGGTACGGCGAACGCCGTCTTTGTGGACTCGCACGTCGAGCAAGTTTCCGCCTATCCGGCCGGCAATACGTTCAAGCTGAGCTGGCCGATTGGGCCGCCCATTCCCGAGAGCGGTTTCTGATAACGGATTACGGAGCACTCGCAACGGCGGAAGAACGTTGCGCAAGAATATAGCGAGCGATCGTTTCGACGTTGTCGAGCCAGATGCCGTTGACGGGGTCTTGGGCGTACTCACAGAGAGCCTGGAGGGTAGGTGCTAAGGTCGTTTGGCGCCCGCTGTCACCGATCTCGTGACCTGCAAAGACCAGCCACCCACCGTTCGTGAGAGTCCTGTCCATCAACTGCTTGACCTGGTCGAAGGTCTTGCCATCTAACTCGACTCCCATCAGATTGCCCATATCGCAAAAGGTCGGATCGTTTGCCCATTCGTCCATCCAGCCGCGCCCGGTCAGGAATTCTTCCTCGATCAGCGGCACGTAGCTTTTGAAATCTTGCCCTCGCCCCACGTATTTCTGTCCACAGGGATAGGCAAATGAAACGGGCTTGACGCCAAGCAGGCTGTCGATTGTGTCACTTGCCTGGCGGATCTCGGACCGCATCTGATCGAGCGTATAGTCTTCGAGGGCCTTGTCCCGTGAGAAGGGGAAATTGCCCGAGCAGGGATGCACCAGAGAATGATTGCCGATTTCATGGCCATTGGCCGCCGCGGCTCTCCAGGCGTCCGCGTGGTCTTCCATCGGCTTGATCGAGACATAGAACGTGGCCTTGGTTCCGTATTTGTCCAGAATTGGCAAGCCCCGCGTGATCTGGCTGTAACGCGCGTCGTCAAACGTCAGGCTGATCGCGGCACGCTTCCCCTCGGGCCAATGAAAATCCGCCATCCTCTCAAAACGCGCCGGCTCTTTGATCTTCGCATCTGAATGCGAGCAACCTGCAAGGCTGATAAAAGAAAAACCGCACATTAGTGTTAGGCAAATGGAAGCAGTTCTCATTCGTCTTCTCCAAAATCAATAGCGTCGGAGTCTTGATTGGAAATAGGCAATTGTCTTCATTGTTCACGTAGATTATCATCTGGGGATAGAATCTGCAAACTATATTGCTAGGCGCATGGATAGACTACGGTGAAGAAACCTCGCCAGCGAAACGACACATGGACAAGTTAAGGACGGTAGCATGGTAAACAGGCTCTTCCACGTTCTTCTTATTCTCACTATTCTGATGTGCATACCTTTGCCGGCGGAGGAGACGGGGCTGTCTCGGCGGATCGGGATGGAGCTGACCGACGACGGTCGGGCGCTCGTCAATCCGCAGATGGGCTGGACGATGCACTTTTACTCGAACATTATTACCAACTACGGCTCAAAGCTGGAGCCTCAGGATACGCTGGACGACTTCCCGGGTCTCTCCTGCGCGTACCTGCGTGTCCCGTGGTCGTTCCTCGAGCCGGAGGAAGGCCGATTCAACTGGTCGCTGCTCGATACGCCCGCCCAGCGATGGATCGACAAAGGCAAGCAAATCGCCCTTCGCATCAGCAGTACTGAATCGTGGATGCGCTGGGCAACGCCGAAGTGGGTGCATGACGCCGGCGCCAAAGGGTATAACTTCACCGTCGGCAAAGGCGTCGACGAGAACGGACCGTTCTGGGAGCCGGACTACAAAGACCCGGTCTTTCTCGAAAAGCTGGACCATTTCCTCGCGGCTATGGCCAAGCGCTACGACGGCAATCCTAACGTCGCCTTCATCGACGTCGGCTCCTTTGGCGTCTGGGGCGAGGGACATACGTGGGCTAGCTCGAAATTGCCCTTTGACCTGGAGACGCGGAAGATTCACGTGGACCTGTACTGCAAGCATTTCAAGAAGACCCTGCTGGCGATCAGTGATGATTTTGCCGGGCCGCAGGAACCGGGACGACACTTCCCCATTACCGATTATGCTCTGTCCAAAGGCGTAACGTTGCGCGATGACAGCATCTGCGTTCAGCCCCCGCCAAAATCGTGGTTCCATGCCGAAATGGCGCAGGAGTTCTGGCCGAAGCTGCCCGTGATCCTCGAACACGAGCACTACGGGCCGAGCAAGCGCAAGAAGGCCTGGGGAGACGGCGCGCTTTTGCTCCGAGCCATCGAAGAGTACCATGCCAGCTATATGTCGATCCACTGGTGGCCGCGAATTCTGCTCAAAGAGAACCGGACTATCATCAACATGATTAACCGGCGGATGGGATACCGGATCCAACTGAGGAAGATCAACTTCCCGAAAGAGATTCACTTGGGCGAGACCTTCACCATCACGAGCACGTGGGCCAATGCGGGCGTCGCGCCGTGCTATCCGGGAGGGTTCGTCGCCTTCACCCTGGAGAACGAGCAAGGAGGGATCGTGGCGGCCCTCTGCGATGAGTCGTTCGACGTTCGCGATCTGCTCGTCGGCCCGCCTGGCAAAGCGCCGACGAAAACCATTATCTCTATTCTGGCCGTGGCCTTGAAGACGTACGGCTACGCGCCGAACACGAAGCCCGGGACGTACGGGCTGTACGTCTCAGTCGGAATGCGGGACAGCACACCCGTTATCGCC
>JARRQQ010000409.1:7338-11515 GCA_037381725.1 Sedimentisphaerales bacterium | reverse complement strand
TGGGCCATCCGGCGCGTCTTATCTTTCGTAGTGAAGAGTTGGAAGATGAAGAATTCGCCAAGACCAAATAGGGATAGAACGACGGCAAACCTTCTTCAAAACGGCACTTATGCATCGAAGGAAGAGGCGAAGGACGTGGTGCGCCTTGTGGGCGATCTGCTCGGTAAGGCTGTGGAATACGGCGCGAGCGATATCCATTTCGAGCCGACCGGGGCCAGCTTGGCCGTGAAATTTCGGCTCGACGGCGTTCTGAATACCGTGGACGAGTTGCCCAAGGTCCTCTGTGACAACGTCATCGCTCGGCTCAAGGTACTCGGAGGGCTTCTGACCTACCGCAATGACATTCCTCAGGAAGGCCGCATCGAGATCGACGAAAGCCGGGAAAGCCGAATCATGGACCAGAGACTGGCGATTTTTCCGACGATACACGGCCAGCGGGCGGTGGTGCGCTTGTTCTACCGCAACACGGAGCTTATGAACCTGGAACAGTTGGGCTTTTCTGCGGATGTATACGCGGTTCTGAAGAGGATAGCCGCTCAGAGCCAAGGCGTTCTGTTGCTGACCGGCCCGGCGGGCAGTGGCAAGAGCACCTCGCTAGCCGCACTTCTGCGCTACATTCTGAAGTCCTTTCCGGGCAAGAGTGTTGTGACCCTTGAGGACCCGGTTGAAATCCGGATCGACGGCGCGACCCAGGTTCAGATCACGCCGCACGGGCAGATGACCTTTCCCACGGCGTTGCGGTCATTACTCAGGCAGGACCCGCAGGTCCTGATGATCGGGGAGATTCGGGACGCCGAGACCGCCAAAATCGGCATCGAAGCGGGATTGACGGGCCATTTGCTGATGAGCACGATGCATAGCGGCTCCCCCGCCGGGGCGTTGCTCCGCCTGCTGGAGATGGGGATCGAGCCGTATCAGGTTACGTCCAGTGTCTCGGCCGTCCTGAACCAGAGATTGGTCAGGAGACTCTGCAGCAAATGCAAACGGAAAGTCGAAGAAACCGGCTCGTTCGAGGCTGTGGGATGTGGCGATTGTTTCAACACCGGCTACAAAGGCCGGGTCCTGATCGCGGAAATGGTCCAGCTCGATAGCCAGTTGCGAAAAGCCATTCTGAATAAAGCTGACCTGGACGAGCTTGAGAATATCCTTAGGGACAAGGGCCATACGACGATGCTGGCTGACGGCGAGCGTTTGGTCAGCGAGGGCGTTACGACCCAGGAAGAGTTGAATAAGGTCTGCGGGATCGCCACGTAGCGCGCGGTCGTCTGAATCGAGTGCAAAGAAATGAAGAATCTCAAACGAATCGCATTAAAATATCTTGCGGGTCTGTTTTTGATCTGCGGGTGCGCGGGCCTTGGGATTGCAGAGACGTACGATCTGACGATTCCCGATGCCTGGAAGCGATCCCTATCCGTCGGCGCGCTTACGGTGGATTGTAATGCCTTTTACGGCGTGCCCTGGTCGTTCGGACTTTACCCGTCCGTCCGGCTGCAATTGCCCGTGGAGAATCTGACCTCGGACACGCTGCATTTCAAAGTCAACTACAGGACCGAGAGCAAAGAGAAGGGCTACGGCAACTCAGGGATGGGCGTCGAGTATACGCTGGCCCCGGGAGAAAAGCGCCTCATCGACACCATCGCCCCTATCGCTTCAGTCACGAGAGACATTCGATTCCTGTTGAGAATGAGTGAGCCGTTCACCAATCCGATTTCACCAGTCTCAACTTCAACGGTCGTCGTAACGATAGACCCTTTCAAGGTGTCAGCAGCCGGTATCGAGGACATGAGGTTGACAAACGTCGAGAATCAGTTTTTTGAAGTGAAAGGAGTTCAACTGGCATACTCCGAAGAGGAAGGCAATCGCGTCATTATCGAAATGCAAAACAAGACCAGTGCAGACGCACGGCTTGAGGCTTTTGTGGCCGTGAACGATCCCGAAAACATAGAGAGTAAGGGCGTCCTGGCCCGGCCACGCGGCTTCTTCTCCGACACCATCGAAACCATTCCCGCCTGCAATACGACGAGCATCACGATTCCGTATCACGTTCCTCCCATTGGTCCCAGCCCCGTTTTGGTTTACACACTGTTCAAGCCGAACCATGATATCGAGTCGGGCACGCGCGATCATCGCAGATGGGACATGACACTGGTGGCTTATGGCTCTCTCGATCTCGTCCAGGCCGCCGCCTGGGGACGGTGCGTGATTCCGGTCTATCCGCCCGTGGAGGAACGGGCCAGGCTCACGGCACAAAGGCAGTCGGAGCATCTCTTGTTCAGGTATCGGCCAGGCTCTTATGCCGAGAAGAATGTCGAAAAGATCATCGGCGAGCGGGAAGGCGCCTACGCCAGGCTGAGTAAAGTCTTGAAGATGGAACTGCCGGAAATAGTCACCATTGACTTGTATCCGGACATGGAGGCGAAGGGCTTGGGCAGCGGCACAACATGGACGCCGGCCAATACCAGAACGAACAAGCACATCTGCGAGGTCTACGACGAACAGTACCAGTGCGATCCGTTCCACGAACTGGCGCACATCTTCTCCTATCACTTTCCCGGTTACGGCTCCAACCAGGGCGGGATCGTCGAAGCCTTCGCCGCCTATTTCGAGCCAAACAATATGCGGATCGGTCCAACAAGACAAATCCTCAGACGCCAGTTGAGCCAGGGCGAGCTAAGCTCGCTGGACAAGATTTTGTTGTCGAGCAGCAGCAGTCAGGAACTTGTGATTTTGATCGACTTTTTGCTGAACAAAGACGTGGAGAAATTCAAGGCGTTCTACGTCCGGGTGACGCGCACGAGAAGCAAAGCCGGGATGGAAAAGGCATGCCGACAAATATACGGAACCGATCTGAAAGGTCTTGAAAGACAATGGCACGAGTATCTCAATCAGGGCTGACGCTCACGAGACGTGCAATGAGATGTGCTCTCATCAATCTCGTCGTTTTGTCGTCGGTCGTGGCTCCTGCGGCTGCTCGCACGGTTGAACTGACACTCTATGCAGTTAAGACAACCGAGCCGGCAAAGAAATACAACCTCCTGCCGAGAGTGGACGAGCAGACCGATGCGGATGCGGCGCCGCTCTATGAAAAAGCCCTCCAATCCTTACCGAACGATCTCCGAAGCGAAGAAATTCATGAGTGGCTCAAGACGTCGCCGGATAAGTTGCCCCATAAGGAAGTTCAGACGGTATTAGAAAAACTGGAGCCCTCGCTCAAGTTGCTTAAGCAAGCGACCGTGTGTAAGCAGTGCGAATGGCCCTACCTGGACGACGGCGCCCTTATGGAGAATTCAGCCAAATATCGCAGGCTTTTCTTCTTTTTGGCCTTGAAGATGAGATTTCAGATCGCCCAAAGCCGATATGACCATGCGATTGATACCGTGCGGACCGGATTTGCGATGACGAAGCACTTGGAGGGCGACGTTCTCCCGGTCCGTGGCCTGATGGGGATTGCCATCGCTGCCTACACGTGTCGCCAGCTCGAAGAGTTCATCCAGGGACCGGATGCGCCCGGTCTTTACCAGGCTCTGCGGGACCTCCCGAAGCCACTTGTTGATCTGACTGAACAGATCCAATGGGAAGATGCGGACATTAAAGAAAGAGTGCATTCGCTGATGAACCGGCTGGAACGTCACGTGGCTATCCTGGAGTGTATCGAAGCGATGCGTCTCTACGCGGGTGCCCACGAGGGCCAATTCCCGGACAAGCTCAGCGACGTCACGCTGGTCTCCGTTCCCGATGACCCCGTGATGCACAAGTCGTTTGTATACAGCCGGACCGGCTCCAAGGCTGTCCTCGAAGGCCCTGCTCCGAAAGGAGCGTCGTCCAAGGAAGCGTTCCGGTATGAGTTGAATCTGGAGCCGTAGCACTCGAAAGACGTTTGGATCATGCAGTTCAAAGGAGAAAGAATGGCGACTTATGAGCGCGATAGCATGATACGGGCACGTGGAGCGTTCAGAGGCTCTCTCGTTTGTGCTATTATCATTTCTCTAGTCGCGGTTGCGTCTCACGGCCAGACTGCCGAGCTGACGCTTCACCCGGCGAAGGCGGCCGAACCTGGACAGGGTAACCCGCTCCTTGTCGACCCCAACAAGCAAACCGACGCGGATGCACGGCCTCTATACGAGCAGGCGATTGCAGCGATGCCGAGGGGCATCAATCAAACGCAGATCCGAGCGTG
>JARRQQ010000409.1:4790-7264 GCA_037381725.1 Sedimentisphaerales bacterium | reverse complement strand
GGACGTCGTATTCAAATACATGGACAGTTTGCGATTGCTGGCTAAGGCAACGCGGTGCAAGACGTGCACCTGGCCCGCGTGGAAACCGGGAACCGACCCGCCGGATATGAGTAGTTATCGAGAGCTTGCGTTCGTCATTAGATTATGGGTGAGATTAGAGATTTCCCGGGGTCGGTACCAGGACGCCCTGGTCGCTATGCGGATAGGGTTCGGCATGACCAAACAGGTCGGAACAGCTCCGACGCTCGTACAAACACTCGTCGGGGCAGCGGTCGGCGCGATGGTGTGCAAAGAAATCGAGGAATTCGTCCAGCAAAAGGACTCGCCCAATTTACAAGCGGCTCTGGCGGGTCTTCCCGAGCCGCTTGTCGATGCGGAAAAGGCTATCGAAAGCGAGAACGCCAACCTCAAAAACTACAACATTCTGACCCGAAAGGCCTTTGAGAAGCAATTGAAACCGGCCCATGATCGGGTCCGGATGATCGTCAAGAGGCTGGACAACCACGTCAATGCGCTGCAGGTTGTGGAGGCGATACGACACTACGCGGCTACGCACGACGGGCAGTTGCCGCAGACGCTCAGTGACGTCAAAGATGTGGCGGTTCCGAACGATCTGGTAAGCGGAAAACCGTTTGAGTACAACCGAACCGCCACGGGGGCCACATTGCAGTCCGCAATACCCGAAGGCGGCAATGAACGGGACGCTATTCACTATGATATTGTGCTCGAGAAATGGTAGACAACCTGTGATCGGATGGCAGCCTCAAACGCAGCGCGCCCGCAAGCGAAGCCGAGAGGATGGAGATGGCTGTTCCCTCGCCGTCTCCAAAGCCTTTGGCCTTGAGGCTGCCACCCGGCACAGGGATGTGTGCTACCTTGTGTCTTTGCGAGGAGCTTGGCCGTTAAGGCCGAGCGGCGAAGCAATCTTGGATAAACAGAGGACCGAACATGGCGATATTTGAATACAGCGCGCTGACCGCGGCGGGCCGGCTGATGAAAGGCACGCTCGAGGCGGGCTCGCGCGAGGAGGCGGACGAGCTACTCAAACAGATGAAGCTTACCGTCAACTCCATCGACAAAGGCAAGCCCGAAAAGCCCAAGACGGCCATCGGCCGGAGCGAGTTTCTGCTCTTCAATCAGCAGTTGGCCGCGATTACCAAGGCGGGAATCCCGTTAGAGCGGGGTCTCCGCGAGCTGGCGAGTGACGTCGGCTCGAAAGCTATGCGGAAGCTCGTCAATGCAATCGCCGACGACCTTGAAGCGGGCGCGAGCATCGAGGAAGCCTTCGAGAAACGACAGAAACACTTCCCGGCCTTGTATGGGCGGATATTGAAGGCCGGCGTGGAAACGGGAAGGCTGAGCGAGATGCTGACCAGCCTCAACCGACATCTGGAGATGGCGACGCAGACACGGCGAATTATCTTCGAGGCGATCAGCTATCCGGCAGTGATTTTGGCGCTGGCCACGATGATTGTTACCGGAGTGTTTCTGTTCATCATCCCGCAATTCGGAGCAATCCTCGAGGAAATGACCGGGGGCCGCCTGCCGCGACTCACTTCAGGGTTCCTGGCCATGGCGCACAACGTGGGGTCTTTCTGGCTGACGGTAGGCTTGCTCGTGGCGGCGATTCTCTTGGCCTTTGCGGTGCTGTCCAGGTTTCCGGCAGGCCGGCGATTCAAGGAATCGCTGTTTCTGCGTCTACCCATTATCGGCAGGGTTTACCACAGTAGCGTGCTCAGCCGGATGGCCGAAGCGATGGCGATCATGGTGGCCTCGGGAACCGATCTGCCGGTATCGCTGAGATTGAGCGCAGGTGCCACGGGAAGCGCGAATCTGATGTTCGAGAGTGAGACCGTGGCCGGTCAGATCGAACAAGGTGCCAATCTCCTGGAGGCCGGACACTTCTGTCGGATCATACCGGGATTGTTTTTGTATTCCATTCAGTTGGGCGCGCAGCGTAACGAGCTGCAGGACAACCTGTACAGCCTCGGTCAAATGTACGCCGATCAGGCTCGGTGCGGCCAGACCAGACTCCAGGCCGCCCTGCTGCCCGTGATGCTGATCGGCGTTGGGTGCTTTTTGGCGCTGACCATCCTGGCGATGTTCGCGCCGATGATACAGATCGTCACAACTTTGTCTTCGTCTGCATAGGCTCTGGATATGGGTATCGCAATCGCAATATCAATCATCGTCCTGCTGGTGATGTACATCTACCTCGGGTTGAAGATGCCGGGCGTCGCCTTGGTGACGTCGCCCTTTGTCGCGGGCGTTCTGCTTGTGCTTGGGGCCGCCGATGACAACCTTTGGGTGACGGGATCGGCGGTCTTGCTCTTCCTGGTCACGCTGTTGTCCATACTGACCCCGAAGCGCGACCCCGATTCCGAGCAATGGCCCCAGATATGTGCCAAGTCGATCCTACTTATCTCCCTATTCCTGCTTAGCGCCGTCTGCGCGTTGGCGGTATTCGGCCCTCT
>JARRQQ010000409.1:0-4722 GCA_037381725.1 Sedimentisphaerales bacterium | reverse complement strand
TTCTGTTCGTCGCCGCGGTCATTGCCTACCATATGACCTCGCGTCATACGACGGCCGCGTATATCATTTCGACCATCGGCTCGAGCATGCGTCAGAACCTGCCTTTGCCGATGGCTCTGGAAGCCGCCGCGGGCCGGATCGACGATAGCCGTTCGAGGATCCTGCGCGGCATCGAGCAATGGCTGATTCAGGGCTACCCGCTGAGCGAAGCGATTCGATTAGGCTACCCGCAGTGCCCGGGGCACGCGGTGGCAATGATCGCCGCCGCCGAGCGGGTCGACCAGGTCCCGCTCGCCATCAGGGCCTTGGAAGCCGATATGGTGGCCAAGGCGGATGATCGCCGGAGGATTCGACCGGTCCACCCGTTCTACCCCGTGATACTGATGATCTTCATGTTCTTCATGTTGCTGGCGATGACGACCTTTGTCATTCCGAGCTTCAAAGCAGCGCTGCTGGAAATGACCGACGGGGCGGAGCTTCCCGTCGCCACGCGAATGGTGTTGAAAATCTCGGACTTCGTTGCATATGAATACGGGTGGGCCATCGGGCTGGGGGTCACCCTGGCCCTTCTCGTGGTCGGCATTGCGTCGGTCCGCGCAAGGCTGCGGCCGCGATGCCCGGGGGAACCCCACCTGGTCTCTCGGATGGGCGACTTCATCAAATGGCACCTGCCCATCCTGCATCGCTTCGAGAGGGACTATTCAATGGTTCAGACCGTAGAGCTTCTACGGCTGTCACTGAATGCGGGTTGCCCCGTCAATGAGGCCATCGACAACGCCCTCGGCCTGGACGTGAACCATTGCTTCAAGAAGCGCCTGCAGAGATGGCTTGAAAGGGTGGAACGCGGCGACAATATCGCCGAGGCTGCCAGAAGAAGCCGGCTGGGCGCGCCGCTGGCCTGGGCCTTCGACGACAAAGTGAACCAGGGAAGCACTCTGAGGATCCTGGAGATGCTCGAATCGTTCTATCGCTCGAACTACGGCTATGGCGTCAATCTCGCCCGGTTCATCATGTGGCCTTGTGTGACGCTCGTGATGGGTGCCATCGTGGGCTTCGCCGTTTACGCCGTGTTTTCGCCGGGTGTGGAAGTCATTAGTCATATGGCAAATGCGGTTAATCCATAGATAAAGTGTAAGTGGAGCTACATTGTGTCCGGCATGAATAGCAAATACCGTGGTTTTCTGATGACGGAAGTCATCGTGGCGATCAGCCTGCTGGGCTTGATTCTGGCGGGACTGGCGCTGTCCCTGAGCGGGTTGGCTCGATTCAATCGCTACCAATTGGTCAGGCAGCGATGCATCGCCGCGGCCGAGGCCCAGATCGACAGCGTCGCCGCAACCGGAAAGCCCGTGGCCGACGACGAGTTCAAGCAGCTCTGGCCCAAGGTCACGGTGTCCGTGAAACGGTCGCCCGGAACCGGTCAGTGGCGGGATATGGAGTTGGTCGAGGTCACTACGAACGGGATAAGCTATCACAAAGAGGTGAAGATCAAGCTGGCCAGGTATATTCGAGCTGTGGGGAAATGATGGATATGCGAAAAGGCTTTACGTTAGTTGAGATGCTTGTCGTCATCATCCTTCTCCCGTTCGTGTTCGTCACGCTGGACGGATTGTTCGTGACGCTGCTTGGTGAGATTCCGAGGTCGTACCGCATTTCGCAGGAGAGCATAACGCTGCAAAATCTGCTCGAGCAGATGCAGCGAGACGTGGACGAAGCGACGGGTCTGCCGGAATCGTTTGCCGGTCATACCGCCGGCGCCGACCAGGTGCTCATCAAGCTGCCGAAGGGCGTGGTTTGCTATGAAAAGAAGGATGGAAAGGTTGTCCGCCGCATGTTGAGCGCCGCCAGGCAAGACGCCAACGGCGAAAGAGTCTGGTCGTTGCCCCAGACCAAAATCCAATGGCGGGTCTGAGTGAGCGAGGGGCGCCGGTGCGCCGTCGAGACGAAGACCCGCATCGAGTACAAAACACGCGGCCGATGGCAGAAGACGATGGTTAATTCGCACCTGTTTTATGGAGGCGTTCTGAGATGAGCATTCGACAGCAGAGCCTCATTCATTGCCGACCGTCGGTTTCAAATCGAAAATCACCGGGTGGATTCGTCCTGGTCTTTGTGATCGTGGCGATCCTGATCATCGGGATCGAGATGTTTGTGCTGGGGGCGATGGCCAATACGTTGCAGTACCAGTCCCACAGGGTCTATCTGGAGGCGTGCCAGAGGAACCTGCTGGGGAGCGGCCTGGCGTGGGCCAGGCAAAATATCCAAGAAAGCAGTGGAGGCATTCGCGACTACACGATAGAATTGGACGTGAGTGAAATGGACGTTCCCGGCTCGACCCTGTCGGTGACCGTCGGGGCCGGGTCGGAGGTTCAGATTCAGACTTCGTGCCACCGCGGTCGCCAGACGCTCAACCACAGCGGCACGTACGAGATCGAGCGACATGATCAGCAGGAAACAGCTCCTGGAACACGCCAAAGCCCAGCAGGCGACTGACGTGCACATCTGCGCCGAGGCGCCGATTTTGTTTCGGATCGGTGGGAAATTGGTTCCCATTACGAAGGAGAAACTCACCGCCGAGCAGAGCCGGGAGATATCGTTCGACCTTCTGACCAAAGAACAGAAAGCCGAATTTGAAAAGAAGCTGGATTTTGACCTGATGCTCGCCGATGGCATCGGGAGATATCGGATCAATATCGGCTACTTCAACGGCTCGGTCGGCTCGACGATTCGCATCCTTCCCTCACGGCCCAGAACGATCCGCGAACTGAACCTTCCCGACGTTGTCGCGGACCTCACGCGAAGAACGAAGGGCCTGGTGCTCATCACAGGCAGCACCAGCCAGGGTAAGACCACAACGATGGCGGCGATGATCGACCATATCAACACCGCCAGCGAAAAGCACGTCGTCACGATCGAGGACCCTATCGAGTACGTCCATACCAACAAGGCCGGGGTGGTCCGCCAGAGAGAAGTCGGACGAGATACGCAGAGTTTCTACAGCGGGCTGCGGGCGGCGTTGAGACAGGACCCGGACGTGATCGCGGTGGGCGAGATGAGGGACTACGAGACGATCAAGATCGCCCTGGCCGCCGCCGAGACCGGCGTCCTGGTCCTTTCCACGCTCCACGTGATCTCCATCGACAAGATCATCGAGAGGCTCCTGAGCTACGCCCCCGCTTCCGACGAAAGCCAGTTGCGCTTCCTTCTGGCCGAGTCACTGCAGGGCATGATTCACCAGGAGCTGATCCCAACCGTCCAGGGCGGCCAGAGGGTCGCCTGCGAAGTGCTGGTCGTCACCAGCGCCGCCAAGAACATTATCAGACGAAAGGGAGGCTTCTTCCTGCGGAGCGTCATCGAGACCGGCAAGAAGCACGGGATGATTACCATGGTCGAATCCGTCAACACGCTCCTCCAGGCCGGCACCATCACCGAAGGTGTCGCCAGAACCATCCTGGCCAACTACGAATAATCGACTTGGTCCGTCACTCACTATCATGTTCTTGGTCATGTCCCACAACGTGATGGTCGGAATAGCAAAACACACTTCAACATGCCCTCTCTTTGCATCGAAGGGATTCTTCTCGGTATGCGTGGCGTCCGGGTTTTTGCTGGACAGGAGACGCACGGTCGGACACAATTCGCCTGATAACGAAGGTGACAGATTTGTATGAAAGCTATTGAGATCGAGACATTGACGAAACGCTACGGTCCGGCGCGAGGCGTCGAGGACTTATCGTTCGACGTCGACGGCGGCGAGATCTTCGGCTATCTCGGTCCGAACGGCTCCGGCAAAACCACAACCATACGCTGCATGATGGGACTGCTCAGGCCGACGAGCGGGCAATGCCGCATATTGGGCGAGCACGTCGTGCCCGGGCGGGCAACTCAGCACGACCGCATCGGGTATCTGCCGGGTGACTTTCGCGCCTGGCCGGGGCTGACGCCGCGCAAGGTGCTCAGACTTCTGGCCCGCTTGGGCCCCGGCTATAAAGACGATAAACGACACGAGCAGCTCGCCGAGAGGCTCGATCTGGATCTGGACCGGCGGATGCGCGCCTTGTCGAAAGGCAATCGCCAGAAAGTCGGGATCATCTACGCCTTTCAGCATCAGCCCGACGTGCTCATCCTGGACGAGCCGACCATCGGCCTCGATCCGCTCATACGCCAGACGGTGCTCGATCTGATCCGCGAGACCGCTCAGGCCGGGGCGACGGTCCTCCTGTCCAGCCACGACCTCAGCGAGGTGGCGGCGGTGTGCGGCCGGGCCGCCATCTTGCGCGAAGGCCGGCTGGTCGAGCTGGCCCCGATCTCGCGGATCGTCCAGCAAGGCCGGCGACACCTCAAGGTCTGGTTCGTCGAAGGCACTCAAGCGCCCGCTCTGCCCGCGGACCGCTTTCCGGGCGTACGCGTTATTCAACGGAACTCGAACACGCTGCACCTCGCGTATCAGGGGCCCGTCGATGCCTTGTTGAAGTGGTTGGCCCGGTTCCCGGTCGATCACGTCGCCACGCCCGAAACGTCGCTCGAGGAGGCTTTCATCCAGTATTACCAGCGGGAGGCCGGGCATGAAGGATAGCCGTCGTCCCGCGTTCCCATGGCCGTTATTGCGGTTCTGGATACACCGCATCTTCCCGGCCTGGTTTCTGATCGCCTTGACCATCTTCCTCTTTCAAATCGCGATCTGCGGCATTGTCCATGACAACGAGCGCGTCAAGGCGTTAC
>JARRQQ010000408.1:0-9116 GCA_037381725.1 Sedimentisphaerales bacterium | reverse complement strand
CAACGAGACATTCGGGCCGTATACTCCCGTTCGCATTTGTTATCGCAACGGCAACCTGATGCTGGTGGGCAATGTTCGCGTCGAAGGGATGCTGATAGTAGACGGCGATCTATCAGTATACGGCAATGCCAACACAATCACGGCGTCCAAAAATTTGCCTGCTCTTTTGGTCACAGGCGACTTGATCGTAGGTAGCAGCACCGATCTGGATATCAACGGCCTTGCCGTCGTCGACGGCACAACGCAACTCAGTGCAGGTAACAGCAACGTCAGTGTGCTCGGTGGAATGTTCACGCAGGGTGCGTTTGTGGAGACTGCCGAGGACTCCTCGGGCCACAGACGTACGGGGGCGCTATATGGAAATCCGACGTGGCAGCCCTCCGGGGGGCGGCTGAACGGCGCTTTGAGTTTCGACGGGCAAAACGATACCGTCCAGGACGTGACCGCGCGTACTTACCTCAATGGTTTGTCCGCTATGACTCTGGCGGTCTGGGTCAAATCGGACGTTACTCATGAGGACCGTGGAATTGTATTCACTCGTACCCCCACCGGCGAAGACCGGGAACTGGGGATCCGATACGACCGCACTGGTGCCTCCGGCGGTGGCACGTCGGGCATCGAGGCTTCGATTCAGACTGGGTCCGGATTCACCCAAATTGAGAGCAGTTCCGACGTCCAGACAACGAGCTGGCAGCATCTTGCTTTGACGTGGGAGAATGATCCGAATGATTCTCACTTGAAGCTTTACGTCAACGGTGCGCCGAATGCTCCGCGCTACGATATGGGACCGGTCTACGGAACGACGGCCGGGGTGCAAAAGCTGATGCTTGGCTGTGGGACAAAGAATAGCTACTGGGATGGCTACATCGACGATTTTCGCGTATACAGCCGCGCGCTGAGTGTAAGCGAAATAAATGTGGTCCGAGCGGGCGGCGCCGTGTCCGGCCTGATATGTCACTGGAGGTTGGATGAAAGCGGTGGCCAGGCTACGGTCACCGCGGCGCCGACGAAGACGGCGATCCAAACGTGGTCGGAAGCGGGTGATGCCTCCAGATGGGGGCAGGCTGCGGGAGCCTTCTTCAAGAGTATCGAAAGGCGATAAGGGGTAATGCTTATCGGCCTTTGCATTGAAGGGGACATCCGTCGTCCCGTCTTGACGATTCTGCCGGTTCTGCCGGTCCCTATTGCGGAGGATAGCGGGAATGACATCTCCACCGCGCAGTTTGTGTGCAAGAGGCGGCAAAGGGGGAATGAAGGAAACGCGCCGGTTGTATCAAATAGGGCGGCCCGTTCGCATTGAGAGGATAACGGTTCCGGAAAGCCGGCCAGTTAGTTGCTAAAGACGTCATCGTGAGAAGACGAAAAGAAAGCGGAGGAGGGTGATTTTGTGTCAGTTAGAGAGGAGGTTGCCGGAATGAGGAGCTCAACATATCCCAGGGTCAGGTTGCATCATCAGGTGGGACGAAGCGCCGAACCCCGGTCACGAGCCTGCCTCAGCGCGTTTACTCTGATCGAGATATTGATCGTCGTTGTGATCCTTGCCATTGCAGCGATGACGGCAGTACCCATGCTGAGCTCGGCATCGAGTATGCAAATCCGGTCTGCGGTGAATCTGATCATGGCGGACCTGGAGTATGCCAAGAGCATGGCGATCAGCAGGGGGCAAAACTACTCCGTGGTATTTGACGTATCTTCGGACAGCTACAGCATACAGGATCAGGGCGGTAACGTCATACCGCACCCTGTCAAGAAGGGGCAAAGCTACACCATAAGCTTCCCAAATGAAGGCAGGTTGAGCCGGGTCGATATAGCAAATGTCGATTTCAGCGGAGGCCAGACTGTTCAATTTGATTGCCTCGGCAGCCCGGACCACGGAGGGACGATCACCCTTCAGGCGGGCGATATGACAGCAACGGTCACGGTAGAACCCGTGACCGGATTCATCTCCTCTTAGTGAGGATGAATCTGTATAGGGTGGTCTTCACCGTCTTGGCGGAGACGGAAACCTTCCGGCCACGACGTAAGACGAGCGGATAAGGACGACAGAGAATGGTAAGTTGGCACCTGAAAAACAGAGGTCTACGGCCGATAGGATTGGACATCGGTCACGGTTCGATCAAGATGATTCAACTACTGATCGGCAATGGGCAGATGTCTGTTTGGGCTGCTGACGAAACCCGCCTTGATGTGGACGCGAACCGTGACGAGCGAGCCGTGAGAATCACCGCGGTTTCGGCCATAAAGCGGATGCTTGCCAAAAGCAACTTCCACGGGAAGGATGTCGTCTCGTGCCTGCCCAGCGGCAAGCTGAAGATCACAAGTGTCCGGCTGGCGGAGACGGACGCCGAGACGCTTGAGCAGTCTATCCGAAAAGAAGCGGCCCAACGTTTCGGTCTGAACCCCGAGAGGGACGCCATGGATTATCTCGTTGCCGGCAGTGTCCGCCAAGGCGATGAGGTCAAGAATGAGCTGATTCTGTTTGCCACGAGCAGCGAAACGATAAGAGACCATATCGAGATGTTGGAGGAGGCGGGCCTTCGACCCGTGGGCATCGATCCCATTCCATGTGCGTTGTTCAGGAGTTTCGGCAGGTCGCTCAGACGCCTGGAAGACAGAGAGCGAACGGTCGTCTTTGTGGATGTCGGGAGTCGCTTCACGACGGTTGTCTTGGGCAGCGCGGGGCAAATCAGTCTCGTCAAACAGATACAGATCGGTGGAGAACGATTCGCGCGGGAGGTCGCCGCGAAACTGGGCGTCAGCTCTGGCGAAGCCGAAGTGCTCCGAGAGTCGTTACGCAGCGAAAGGTATGCTCTGGCGATGAAGCCGGACGCTTCGCCGTCGCAAGGCACTGAGGGCCGGCAGGAAGTCGATGTGTCGATGCGGGACACCATCACTGATGTAGCAAATTCGCTGGCGGAAGAGCTGGCACGGGAGATATCCCTATGTCTAAGGTATTATACGGTGACATTCAGGGGCGCACGCGTAGAACGAGGGATCTTTGCAGGCGGAGGCGCCCACGAAGACTTGCTGATGGATGTCTTGCGGCGTCAATTGGCCGTTGACATTGAGGTGGCGGAACCTTTAAGAGGGGTCGATCTTTCCAGTGAGAGAGCGAATCTGAACTTCCGCGGCGACAGACGCGGCCTGCTTTGTGAATGGGCTGTGGCGGTCGGGCTCAGTCTCAAGGGCTGGAACGGGACTGAAGACAGTCAAGTTTCGGCGCGACGTGGGTCATGGGCTAATGAAAGAAATTGATTTTCTCCCAAATTGGTACAGAACGGGTCAAAAGCGCCAGGTGAACTACCGCACGCAATGGATCGTGCTGAGCGGTGTGTTCGCGGTGATGGTGGTGTGGAGCCTGGTGACTACCCGCTCGATCTCAAGCGCGAAGGCGGAGCTGGCTCAAATGACGGCGCAGCGCCAACAAGCGGAGTCTGCCTCGGCGGAGTTAGCCGCCGTGACGGGGGAATTACAGCAACTACAGGGAAAGATACGATCTATCGAGAGAATCGATTCAAAAATAGACGTCGCGAGTGTTCTGGCCGAGCTAAGCTTCCTGATCGATGACGCGGTTGTTCTGAGCCGGGTGGAATTCACCGCTGAAAAGCCCACATCGGGCGGATCGGCAGAGCCGTCTTCCGCTTCCAGCGCGGTGGTAAGAGCGGCCCAGAAGCGGTCCGGCAAGGCCAAAGACGTGCCGTTGGGGAACGTGCGGTTCAAGGTGGTGATCGCCGGCGTGGCAGCGGATGCGAGCGACGTTGCAGCTTTGATAAGCCGTCTGGAAGAATCCCTGTATTTTCAGCAGGTGGTTCTGGCTTTTTCACGTGACGCACAGGTCGGAAATGAGAACGCGACTTCTTTCCGCGACGCGGACGTGGCGGGCCAGAGACCGGAAGCTGGACCGCGCACGCCAAAGGCGGAAAGGACTCTTCGGGTTAGTGAATTTCAGATCAATTGTTATCTAGGCAATTATCGTGAACTCTGAAAGGTAGCCGGTACGATGTTGTTCGGGAGAAGCCAACAAATAATCATAGGCCTCGTCGCGGGGGTGATCGTGTGCGTCTTCGTGATCTTCTGGTACCGGCCTTTGCGTGAAGAAATGAGGATTATCAAGCATACCAGGGCCGAACAGATGATGACGCTGGCCAAGGGGACGGCGGACGCCGAACAACTGCCTGCGCTCGGGGAACAGTTGCGTAAGATGCAGACTGAACTGCAGGATTATGAGTCGAAAATACCCTCTCAAAGAGATTTTGGTGCATTTCTGGGCAGAATAACGGATTTGATGAATGAAAACAATCTCGAAGAACACAGCATCGAGCCGGGGGCAGTAGTGGAGGTCGACAAAGTCAACTGCATCCCGTTGAGTATGAAGTGCAAGGGAGGGCTCAGTCGAACGACCCTGGGTACGACGGGCAGGTCAGTATGGAGACAAAGGCCGTCATCTATTATAGAGCGGCAATGGGGTAAGGATAAATGAGGCACAACGTTAGAAATAATGGCAACCATGGGAAGCGACGCGCCGGTCGCTTCGTCGGAGAGAAGAAGAGAGTTGTGGCGGCGATATGTCTGATCGCGGTGATGGCGTTCATGTGGATCCGCGTGCTTACACAAAAATCGCCGGAAGCTGCCGCCGGCGCGGTCGAACCGTCGAGTGGCCAGCAGGCATCAAAAGCGGGCGTCGAGATGGCCTTCGTGGAATTGCCAAAGGTTGCCGGACGTGACGACGTGATTACGAGAGATTTTTTCAATGCAGACAATTGGCAGCACTTTATCGACAGACAACGTAAACGCAAAGGCCTTGAAGAAGTGAACGTACTTGTAAGAGACGGTAGTGAAGAAGTGATGAGGAGAGTGGCCGGGAAACTGAAGCTCGAAGCCATCATGGTCAGTGAGAATCCCCGAGCCTATATCAACGGTGAGGTGGTCGAAGTGGGTGACAAGATGTTCATCGGTGAAGGGGTGGACAAGTATGAGTGTGACGTGGTTGTGATTGAAGAAGGCAGTGTGGTCATCAGATGTGGAAAGGCGGAGATAACACTGAAACTTGTGCAAGAGTCGAAGAAAGACGATTGATTACTAAGCGTCTGAGAGAGACGACAGAATAGGAGCCGAATTATGGGTCGTATTGAAAACTCGCATGACAAAATGAAAATACCAGAAATCGTGTTCATTTGGAGCTTTGTCTTGATTATGGCGGCAACGACCGCCGGCGCCGACGGGGGCGCAGCGGATGCCTCCGCCGGCAGCGCACCTAAAATCATAGATAAGTTTGAGGTGGAAGAAGATTTCGGGGTGCGCAAGGCGCTGGCCATGCTCGGCAGCCAGTGTCACAAGAACATCGTGCCCTCTCCGAGCGTCACTGGTTCTCTGGCGTTCAGGCGTCTTACGAACGTGACCTTCGAGGAAGCCATGGATGCCATTCTGGGAGACAACGCACTCTACGAGGAGCAGGGGAACATCATCAAGGTGTATACCAAAGAGGAGTATAAGAAGATTATGGAAGATCCGGCACGGATGATCCACAAGGTCTTCACTCTGTACTATATCACTGCGGAAGAGGCCCAGAATCTCATACAACCTGTGCTGAGCAAAAACGCTCAGGTGCAGATCAGCAGCCCAGCGGAGAAGGACATATCCGGCGGAACTAGCGGGGGTACTTCCGGCAGCAGTGGCACCGGGGGAGGGTTTGGTACCAGCTCCGGGGGCGGCGGAGACAGTATGGCACAGCACGACACGATTGTGGTCTACGATTTTCCTGAGAGGATCGCCCAGGTCGAGCAGGTGCTGAAATCCCTTGATGCAAAGCCTGATCAGGTTCTTGTGGAGGCGACTATTCTGAGTGCGCGTCTTACTGAGAACATGGATCTGGGGATCGACTGGAACTTCATGGGAGGTTCGGAGCTGGATGGCTATCCCGCGATCGATAATTCTGTGGGCGCTCCCGTCGAAATTACCGGCTTCGCGTCTCTTGAGGACGGCCTGCGAGTGGGTATACAAAGTGGGGACGTGTTTGCCTTTATCAATGCGCTGGAAACCGTGACCGATGTAACCGTCCTCGCCAATCCGAAGATCCTCGCGCTGAACAAGCAGGAGGGCCAGGTCTTGATCGGCCAGAACCTCGGTTATAGAAGCAGCACAACGATTGGACAGGGCGGCGTGGCGACCGAAGGAGAAGTCCAATTTCTGCAGACGGGTACTATGTTGGTGTTCAGACCTTATATCGGCAATGATGGCTATGTGCGTATGGAGATATATCCGAAGGACAGTTCAGGTACAATTGGTACCGATGGGGTTCCTACGGAAACGACGACCCAGTTGAGGACCAATATCCTATTACGGGACGGCCAGACGGTTGTCATTGGGGGGTTATTCAGAGACGTCGTGACCACTGAGCGGAGTCAGGTGCCGCTTCTAGGAGACATACCCATCATTGGCATGGCCTTCAGGGGAACGACGGACACGACCGAGCGTCAAGAGGTTATGATCATGCTGACGCCACACATCATAACCGAACCTAATCAGACGAACGGAATCGCCAGGAAAGACGATGTCGAGCGAAAGAGGTTTGGCGCCAAGGAAGAACTACAGCCGGTCGGTCGGGGCCGGATGGCCGAGGACCACTATGCTGCGGCCATGCGTTACTACAACAACGGCCAACTGGCAGAGGCTATGACAGAAGTGAAGTCTGCTCTCAACTTGCGTCCGACTTATCTGGAGGCCCTTCGGCTGAAAGAGAGAATTATCGCTGAAACGGAAGGCCGGGAAGCTCTGGACCGATTGGAAAGGAAGATGTCAGAGAACCAGGATGATCAAGAAGCACCCAATTGGCACAGAAGGTAATTCTTTGGCGAGTGACTTTTGTCAATTGGAAAAATGGGACGCACGTTCTCAAGATGATCGTCTATTGAAAACGGAAGCATAGCACGTTCGTCAGGAATTGGTGTTTTGAGACTTGGAAGAAGCTTTGACATCACAATTGCATTTGTCGGGGCGTTAGGTCTGTCCGCAGGGACCGTTGCGGAGGGACATTCCTCCAGTCTCGGCGGACAGGGCGTTTTACTCGCTGTCGTGCAGTGGATACCCATTGCGCCGGTGTGTTGCGCCGTGATGGCTGTGGTCGCGATCCTGCTCGGCTGGCACTGGCTGAAGCTGGCTCGAGCAATCGCGTCCATAGCCAGATTCTTCCAGGGGGACGCGAGAGCGTCCAAGTGTGCCGGAGGCAGCTTCTTCTCCATTCTGCGATCGATAAAGATGAATGAGTTGAGCAAAGCAATCGACGAGCATTTCACGAATTGTGCTTCACGTGTTTCGGGATATGAAAAGCAAATTAAGGACCTGCAGCTTCAACTTCAACTTTCGCACCATCGGGGTAAGAACGTCGAGGCGATTATATACAGTATTCGGGACGCCGTCATTGTGACCGACGAGTATGATAAGCTGTTGATGGCGAACGAGGCGGCCGGTCGGCTTTTCGGGTTTGACCACAAGAGATCGTACCGCAAAACTCTTGACGATCTCATCGGCGCCGACCGAAGCGAGTTCGCGCAGTTCTTGATCCACAGCCGCATGAGCAGAGGTCAGGCGACGAGGCGGGAAATCGAATTCGTAGAGAATGATGAGCGGAAGACTTTCGATTGCATCGTTTCGTGTGTTTACGACCAAGGCCAAAAGGTTTCCGGTGTCGTCGCGGTGCTCCACGATATTACGCGTGAGAAACAGATTCAGCAGATGAAGAATGATTTTGTCAGTCACGTCTCGCACGAGCTGAAGACGCCTCTGGCCTCAATTACGGCCTATTCCGAGATGCTCGCCGATGGAGAGGCCAACGACGAGAAAACGAGAAAGGAGTTCTATTCGGTCATTCAAAACCAGGCCCAGAGACTGAGCCGGCTGATTGAGGACATCCTCAACACGTCGCGCATCGAATCAGGTCTGGTCAAGGTGCACAAGGAGCCCGTCAGCCTGACACTACTCATCGAAGAACAAATGCAGATGATCAAGGGTTTCGCCGAGGAGAAGAACGTGAAGGTTACCGGGCAGAAGCCTATCGTGTTCGATCAGGTCTACGTTGACAAGGACATGATGTCTCAGGTGATTGTCAATTTACTCAGTAACGCCGTCAAGTATACGCCTTCGGGCGGATCCGTGCGGATTGAAACCACCGTCGATGAGAGTGCTTCGTTGGCGCGGGTCACCGTTACGGACACGGGGGTAGGTATTCCCTCGGACGAAATCGAGCACGTTTTCGACAAGTTCTACCGGGTCGGCGCCAACAAGAAGCAGGCGAAGGGGACGGGCCTAGGCCTAAACCTTGTCAAACAAATAGTCGAGAAAGTCCACGAAGGACGAGTATTCGTTACGAGCCAAGTCGGAGTGGGGAGTACCTTCGGCTTTGAGTTGCCCTTGGCGACAAGACAATCGGCGACCGTGGCGTAGACGCGACAAAACGCGGCGCCCCGTGTGTCGAGGGCCGCACGACGGACGTTAGAATCTGGTGGAGGCAAAACAATGGCGGACAAGAGAGTATTGGTGGTGGACGACGAAATTCATATCGTTCACGTAGTAGCGATAAAACTTCGCAACAATGGCTACGAAGTCATCTCGGCGGACAACGGCGCTGAGGCCTACGATCTGGCACTGAAGGAACAGCCGGACATCATCGTGACGGATTTCCAAATGCCGATTATGTCAGGGATGGAACTCTTAGAAAAGCTGCGAGAGAATGATGCGACGAGGAACGTTCCCGTCATCATGTTGACGGCCAGGAGTTTTGCTGTCGCACAGGAGGAGCAGGACAGGCTGCAGATATCCGGATGTTTGAGCAAGCCGTTCAGCCCCAAGGAACTACTAAGTCATATTGAAGATATATTGTACCAAAAGGAATTAGTCGCTGATGACTAGCGACGGAAGAGCATAAGGAATCAGTGAGTAGCTATGCTGCAAACCATGACAAGAAGTCTGGATCGGCTTCAGCTTCGTGAACTGGAGAGGTTCGGCGAAAAGATCAGCAGGTTCGGCGCTAACTTCGCCGTCTGCGGTGTCGACGGAGAGACTATCGTGTTGTGCGAGGGCGGTGGGTTCAAGACGAGCGCGCAACAACTGACGGAGTGCAG
>JARRQQ010000407.1:0-5036 GCA_037381725.1 Sedimentisphaerales bacterium | reverse complement strand
GTCTGTGACGTGAGTGACACGAGGTGACGATGCGTTGGTCTGTTGTTAAGAGGACGATCAAGTTAGGCGTTAAGAGCCTTTGGATGCACCGGTTGCGCTCGGCGCTGACGACGCTCGGCATGGTCTTCGGTGTCTGCTCGGTGATCGCGATGCTGGCGATTGGCGAGGGCGCCAGCCGGGAAGCGCAGGATATGATCGCCCGGCTCGGAAGCACGAACTTGATCGTCGAGACGGTCAAGCCCCCCGACGAGCGGACCGACACCAGTGAGACGCGGCGAATGACGGCTTACGGCCTGACCTACAAGGACGCAAAGACATCAGGATCAAGGGCACTTGTTACCGGGTCGTGGGTGTGGCTGGAACGCCCCGTGTGAGCGAGAACCAGAACCATTCCAAGAACTCCATATCGTCGGAAGTGATCTCCGACAGCAAAGCGACGGGAAGCATATATTTGCCCTTATCGACCGCCAAATCCCGGTTTACCGAATTGAGTGCGAATTTCGTCGGGGGCAGCGAAACGGTCGAACGCGTCCAGCTTCAGAAGATCACCGTGAAGGTCAAAGCCACCGACCAGGTCTTGCCGATGCGGGATATTCTGGATACTCTGCTCGGCCGTCTTCATAAGGTCAAGAAGGACTATCGCATCGTCGTTCCGCTGGAATTGCTGCGCCAGGCGAAACGTACCCAGCGGATTTTCAGTATCGTTTTAGGCTCGATCGCCGCGATTTCACTGTTGGTCGGCGGCATAGGAATTATGAATATCATGCTAGCGACGGTCAGCGAGCGAACGCGTGAGATCGGCATCCGCCGGGCTCTCGGCGCCAAGAAACGCGACATTATCGTTCAATTCCTCTCGGAGACGCTCATGCTCACGTTGGTTGGGGGGACCCTGGGGGTAGTTATGGGTTCTCTTATACCGTTTTTGGTGACGTACTTCGGCCATATGCCCACGATCATCACGGGTGTCTCGCTCCTGTTGGCCTTCGGGATCAGCGGCGCGGTTGGCGTCGTTTTCGGCCTGTATCCTGCCTATCGAGCCGCCAACATGGACCCGATTGAGTCACTTCGTCACGAGTAAGCGCGTTTTCTCCCCCTTTTCGAGAGGCCGCCGCGATGGGCACGCCGGTGCCCGACAAAGTCCCCAAATACGGAAGAATCGCTAAAGGCAAAAAAAGCGTTACGTTGGTGTTTCACGCGGGCACTGTATTGTGGTAACGACATCCTGGGCAAGGAAGGTTCAGTACCGAACAGATCGAAGCCCCTGTTTCTCAGTTCCCTCTCCTCCGAGCAGGGGCTTTCCACTTCAACAAATTCACAGTTTCTGGTAGAATGTTGTGTTGTTAGCGCGACACGGAGTCGTACAAAGGCTCGATCTGTTGCTCTTTCATGGCGTGTTTGGATGGCGGTTTTTATGGGGCCTCTCGGCCGGCGATAGCTGGGCCGGCGATTCCCGGGCCGCGTGTGAGGAGGGCTGAATCCCTGAAAACGGCCCAAAACCTCGTGGAATTGTTGAAAAAACGTTACGTTCGGTGTGCATGGTGGCACTTAATTGTGGCTTTTTTGATGTGTGCAGTAGTGATGTGAGGAGCCCGGTATGAGTCATGAGTCTGTGGACGCCGCTCCGGGTGGCAAGCGTGTCGGGCCATCGGAGCAGATCGAACTGATCAGGCGGGCCCAGTGCGGCGACAAACGGTGCCTCGAGCTGTTAGCGGCTCAGGCCAGACAACGCTTGCATACATACGTCTATCGTCTGACTCAGCAAGACGAATTGGCACAGGAAATAGTGCAGGAGAGCTTGTTTGAAATGTGCAAAGTATTAGGCAAATTGAAGAGCGCGGACCGATTTTGGCCTTGGCTGCACGGGATCGCCACCAACAAGCTTCGGCGCCACTACCGAACGGAGCGGACGCAACGCAATCTGGCGGCCGCCAACGTCGAGCTAAGGGATGCGGCGAAAGGCCGAGAGGACGGGCTGGAAAAACTGGTAGGGGAAGAACTTAAGCATATCGTCTGGTCGGCCATGCAGAAGCTCAGGACGCGGTACAAGGCCGTGCTCATCATGCGCTGTTACGACGATATGGCCTATTCGGACATTGCTGAGGCCATGGGCTGCAGCGAGTTCAGCACGCGCATGCTTTTTTTGCGTGCGAAGAGGTCGTTGCAGCGCGAGCTGATGCGCAACGGCTTCAAGAAGGGGAGTCTGCTGGCGGCTCTGGCTCTGTTCGGCAAGATCACGGCTCCGAGCAAAGCGGCGGCGGCGCAGGTGACGGTCTCGACGACCGCCCTGAAGGTCGGAACCGTAGCGACCATTGCCGGCGTAGCAACCACCAAAACCGCAATCATTTCTTTGGCCGCGGCCGGCGCGATAACCGCCGGCGTCGCAACGACTTCAAACTCCTGGCATCATGGCGGCACGGATCCCGCCCTTACCGGTCCTCAGGTGGCCGAACAACTCCCTCAGGCCGAGAACACCAGAGAGTCTTTCTGGTATTACTTCCCGCAGGGTCCGTCGGGGCCTCTGATGGTTCGGGGCAGTTGGCAGCCGGCCGACGGCAGTTCGCCCAAACGAGTGCTGCAGAACGACCAGGCCAACTATCTCTACAGCGATAATACGCTCAACGTGAACAACCAGCGTATGTTAGCCGCCGATCTGAGCGTGCTCACGCTCCCCACGGACGATCCCGGAATGATCGATTTCATCTGCAAGATCGAAGGCAGGCCGAACACGACCGACCGGATCAGAGCCACGGGCAGGGGCCTGATGGTCATCGCCGAGCGGGACCAGGACAACGGGGACGCCAAACCGTGGGCGATCCGGCACTACAATGCCCCGGACGAGGACTACTTCCGCAGCGACTGGCCTGCGTCGGTCAGGCCCGTGGATAACCGCGACACGATGCACAAACGCGGCTGGACCTACTTCCGAATCTCAGGCCAAATCAACGGTCACGGCGTTTGGGGAACGGGAAGAATACCGTTTGTCTACTCCAGGCTCGCCCGCTACAGCCCCTGGTTGAGGCTCCAGATCGGATCCCTGACCATTGCAGACACCTATAGGGACGCCTATATCAAATCATCGGCCTCCGATCAGCTCCGAACCTACCGGGCGGGAAGTTTCTTCAAAGGCCTGCTCAGACCGTGGGCCGGC
Organism: Sedimentisphaerales bacterium; assembly: GCA_037381725.1. GTDB lineage: Bacteria > Planctomycetota > Phycisphaerae > Sedimentisphaerales > Anaerobacaceae > JAFGTG01. The sequence continues at coordinate 1,888 of JARRQQ010000407.1, read as the reverse complement.
TACCACGTGCTCGATACAATCCGCCGGGACGCGGCCGAACAGCGTATCCCCTTCGAGACGCGGTATACGCCGGGCGACAAGCGTGCCGAGGTGGAGCTCGATTGCCAAGGCGTCAAGGTGGTCTACAACATCGATCTGGAAACGGACGTGATCGATGAAATCACCTTCTCCACCGACCGTGGGCCGGCGGGGAATCTGAGGTTTTCGTATCTGCAATCCATCGAGGATGCAGGTGGTCAATTTGTGTTTCCGAGTGGACCCAGCCAACGGATGGATCAGCAGGACGATCTTGGCCTGCGGTGGCTCGTCGAGCTCGTTGAAGGTTCGCTTGAGTAAATCAGCGGGTCTGGTGCCGCACACACCGGTCTTGTCAAATCCACTTGCCCCGGGTCAGCGGAGCAAAAGAGGAGGATATGGATGAAAAGCGGGGAAACTGTTTGCCGTTTCGCCTGTGGCCTACGCCGAGGATTTGAGCAAAGGTGTCGGACCTTCGTTCAGATGTGTTAGACAAGAGTGACGTACATGAGACTTTCGGGCACAGGATGGTCTTGGGCAGCTCTGGCAATTCTCTCGGGACTGGCGGTCTGGGCGACTCCAAACCGTGTGCGTGCCGCATGGTCCTACGATTATCAAGAGGATTTCAGCACCGAGAGGGCCCAAACCGATAGCTACTTCCACTCTATCTTCTGGCCCCAAGGCGCATATCCACCTTCCCAGCCGTATCTGTATTACAGGGGGGACGAATCTCAGCGCGAACTGGGATTCGGAGACTATCACGACGAGCCGGCCTCGCTGGCCTACCGTTTTCCTCCTCTCGGTGAGACGCCGCCGTACAGGGCCGTCAGCGGAAGCTTACGGGTCAGTGTCAGTTTGCCGTACAGCGCAGACATACCTGCTTCGGGTTACCTGCGCTACACCGTTTCGGCCGACGCGGTCAACTGGTCGCCGCCGCGCGAGCTTTCGCCGGGGCCGGGGCCCTATGACATCCGGCTGGAGTCGGTACAGGGCGCGTGCTACATCCAGTTCTTCGGAACCGGCGTGCTGATTGACGATCTCAGCGTGGACCTTTCGGAGTACTCCGCGACCAAGCGTGTCCCGCAAGATTACGACACGATCCAGGACGCGATTGACGCGGCTCAGTCCGGCGACGTCGTGGAGGTCGCTTCGGGTACCTACACCGGCGACGGCAACTGGGACATCGACTTCGGGGGCAAGTCCATCATCGTGCGCAGCGCCTCGGGACCGGATTATACCACGATCGACTGCCGAGGCACTGGGCACAGAGGTTTCTATTTCCACTCCGAGGAGGGGCCGGATTCCGTTCTGCGAGGTTTCACGATTACCGATGGTTACATCCCGGGGACCGATATTCCGTCGGACAATGCGAACTGGCCCCCCGACCCCGCCCATCCAGTGGGCGCGGGTATCTATTGCGAATCCAGCAGTCCGACCATCGTTGACTGTGTGATCAAAGACTGCATCACGCAGATCGGCGGTGGAATCGGGTGCGTGGCGGCAGCGCCCACGATTATCGACTGTATTGTTAAGCAATGCCGCGCCGGGGGGCTGGGGCAAGGCGAGCCTAGCGGCGGTGGGGCCGGTATCGGGCTGATCAGGGACTCGAATGCCGACATTATCAACTGCCAGATCGAGGACAACATAGCCAACTACAACGGTCTCGGCGGCGGCGGGTATTGCTGGCAGAGCACGGTCCGTTTCGCCCGCTGCACTATCTCCTCGAACGGCGCATCGGGAAACGTCAATGGCGGCGGCCTCTATTGCGGCGGCTCGTCTTCCAATCTGACCGTACAAAACTGTATCATATCGGGGAACACGGCCCAGACAGGCGCCGGCATCTACATCGGCTCGAATCCCGGGTCTTCTTCGG
>JARRQQ010000406.1:0-4729 GCA_037381725.1 Sedimentisphaerales bacterium | reverse complement strand
GCCCGCGGATGTAAGTTGCCCCTGCCGCCTGCTTTCGGTTCTTCAAAAGTCTCGCTCTCGAAATGCTTCTCAAAATAGGATTCAAGATCGACGTTAGATCCAATTTCTTCGGGTTCCGGCATTCTCAAAAACAAGCCAGCTTGGTTGGCCAACCTATAATTGGCGTAGCCAGTAGGTACGAAAGGTCTGGGGGCTTTAGCGGTATCCTTCGCTCTCTCAAGCACAAGGTGGTGGGCAAGAGCAAATACAGCTCTTTTTTCCGGCTCAGTCAGTTTGCCTTTGCTGTGACATTTTTCCAGTTCAAAAGCAAAATAAAGGCTGACGAATGGGGAGTAAGTCCAGTCCAACATGGGTGTTGCAAGGCCATGATGTTGGGCCAAAGCCCACCACTCGTCATCACTATCAGGGATCTCTGTAACAAGCCTGCCACGCGCTAATTCCTTGAACCTTTTCATGTGGGTTTTACGGTCGACACGCGGGACGTTAAAATGTGTCGGATTTGAGCCACCAAGATTGGGTTTCGTGGGGTACTGCTTCTCTAGTCTGTCCAGCGTAGACTCAATCTTCCAATCAGCGTTGGCATGTCCTCGATAGATTAAAGTAGGCCATAACAATTGGGGGGCCTTAACGAATTCAACAAACTGCTCCCAGGATTCGAGATTGTGCGTAAACATTCCGTTCTTGATGTCTTTCACGTCGATACTTTCTGTTTTGGACATATTATTTCTCCCTCTTGCGATTTCCACAATTTCAGCCGATGTATGTTTCCCAAAGCTCTGCAGTAATTCGACACTCCCCCTATCGTCTATCAAGACCTATCATCATCAAGCACAACTTGTCGAAAAATGTCTCCTACCCATAAGGTTCCTTGCTACTCACATCTTCTATTGCGGTACTATGAAGGTCCGGTCCAGTCGATGAGCAGGGCGGTGACATTGTCGTGGCCGCCGGCGGCGTTGGCTGCGGTTATGAGTGACTGGCAGGCACGCTGAGGATCGGTTGCAGTTTTCAGAATAGCTGCGATTGTCTCGTTGGGGACCATGTCGGTTAAGCCGTCCGTGCAGAGCAAGATGCGGTCGGATTCTTTCAGGGCAAAAGAATGAACGTGAGCGCGGGCCTTTTCTTCCATGCCGATATAGCGGGTGATCAGGCCCCGGGCCTCGTGGTCCTCGGCCTCTTCCGGCTGGATGTGGCCCTTCTCGATCAATTCGGAAACGACGGAGTGGTCGCGGGTCAACTGCCTTAGGCGGCCTTTGCGGAACCGATAGGCCCGGCTGTCCCCGATGTTCGCGACGAAGCACCGGTCCTTTCTCAACAGAGCCACGACGAGCGTAGCGCCCATATCCTTGAAGCCGGTCTCGCTGGTGCCCTCTAATTGTACTTGTTTGCTTTGTTCGGCGATGGTTCTTTCGAGCAGGGCTCTTACCGTTCGAGGAGTCCCGACCTTGAGCTTATCCAGCGCGGTCTCAATCATCACGGGCAGGTCTTCGACGACAATGCCGGATGCGAGTGCCCCGCCCCGGTGGCCGCCCATGCCGTCCGAGACGAGGAAAATCGCTGCCTCGGCATTCGCGAAGTAGCTGTCTTCGTTTTCCTGGCGGACCTTGCCAACATGCGTCTCGGCGGCCCAATGGAATTGAACCGGGGGACTGGCGGTCGGGGCGTTCTCTACAATCTCAGCCATCCGTTGGCTCCTCGTGATCGGTTAAACACTTTTGAAAAATTGGAGGTTAGGTATACTTTTGGAAAGAAAAAAGCCGTTTTTTTGATTTTTTCTTTCTAAAACAAGATGCGTAATGTGTTGCTCGACAATATGCTTTCATAAAATATCTGATTATTCTCAAAAAATCAGGAAACAGATTTTCTGAAATAATATATACCTAACCTTCAATTTTTCAAAAGCCTTCGCGCGTACCCATTCAAACCAGACTCTGCTCACACCAGGGACAGTAGCTCCAGAAGGTCGAATCCACGGACCAGCCGCAATGTTCGCATATCTCGGGGAACGGCCGGACCTGCCAGGGCCGGCGGACCTTCCGGCGGCACCACGGGCAATAACGCATGAAACGCATGAGTCCTCCGTTGCAGTGTTTGCAGCGGCTGTGATAGCGCACACCTGACGTCCGAGTCTCAGAGGGCGAGGCAAAGCCCGGCCCATAGCACCACGGGCAGAAACGCCACTCGGGCAGGACGCCCCGGTGACAACGCGGGCAAACGTGGCTAAACGGCGTGCCGGTATCGAAACGGTTCCGATCGCTGCCGCACCACGGACAGACCAGCATGCTCTCAGCCATCGGCTCGGCGCAATCGACGCACTTAAACACAGCAGGTACGGCGGTTCCATAGCGCTTGAGGAACGCCGCCCGGCGCATCTTCTGCCAGTCGAGCTTCCTCTTCCCGGCCAGCTTCAAGCCGGGCGCCAGCTTGAGATTCTTGGGCACGACCTGGAGCAAAGCGGCGTGCATCTCTTCGGCACTGGTGTATCGCCTTTCGGGGTCCACCGCCAGAGCCCGCTTGAGAAACTGAACAAACGCCAGACTGGTTTTCTCGCGCAGCCGCTTGCACCCTCTGGGAGGCCAACGAAACGGCCATTTCGGCAGCACGCCGGTGATGTACTCGTACAGAACAAGCCCGACGGCGAAACAATCGCTACGGTACGTGGGCCGGCCGTAGGCTTGCTCTGGCGCGACGTAGCCCGGTGTGCCGAAGTCGTCCACGGTCCTCATCCGCCCCTTCAGGTGCAGACCGATGCCGAAGTCGCCGAGTGCGGCCCGGCCGTTCGGGAACAGGAAGATATTGCCGGGCGTCACGTCGCAGTGAACCACGCGCTTGCGATGGGCGTAGGCCAGGCCGTCGAGGACCTGAGCGATGATCGAGACGATCCGGCGCAGCGACATCGGCTTGGAACAGTCGCCCAGGGTCTTCACCGACAGCTCCGTCGCCAGGACGGCTTGCCCGCCGATGATGTCGGCGTTCTTAACAGGCATAATATGCGGGTGCCGCAATTGGGCGACCAGGCGCACCTCGCGGAGTAGGGCCTGGTTATCGCGTTTGCCGTGCGTGTCGGCCAGCGGAATCTTCAGCGCCACCCAGATGCCCTCGACGCAGTCCCGCGCCTTCCAGACCTCGCAACTACCGCCTTCTCCGAGATACTTGGCCAGGCGGTACTTGCCCAGTCTCCGGCCACGCTTCACGTCAAGACGCGAAGCCGGGGTTGTCTTGATTTCCGTCCTGTCTTTCGGTCGAGCCATAGACCTTTTTCCGAGGCACCCTGAACGGACATTATTTCAGCCCATATCTTAGCAGGAATCGGGGACGCCAAATTCAAAAAAATCCCGGACACGACAACAAAATCTTCTGTCTGCTCGCAGTTCGAGCCCCGAGCCACGAACTGGGGGGATCCGATTTGGCATCCGGCTAAATATCACATATACTATGTATGGAGCATGTGGGGGGAGAAGAAATCAGGAGGGGAAAAGATGGGAAGGGGTTTGGTTCTCACCTGAGTGCATTCCTTGAGGGCATGCTCTGCGGGTAAGATCGTCAAATCCGGGCGCACTGGACGGAGCAGGCGCCGATTTGCATCATAATACTCCTTTCTTCAATGGGGGGCTGGTCGCCAGGGTCAGCCCTCAATTTTTTTGCGCCGGCTCAGCCTCCCGCAATCCGTTCTCACCTCATGTTACCCAGCGCATGATGTCACTTGGCTGCAGCGGCGCCTTGTCATTTCGACCGGAGCGTTCCGCTCCCCCTGTCATTTCGACCGAGCGCAGCGAGCGGAGAAACCCGGTCCGGAAAGAAACAGTCTCTAAGGTTGCAAGCCAAATTTCCCGACTGCGCTCGGAATGACACAGCGGGACACACTTCCGAAACTTACAGTCACCTCTCACGGGAGAATGGACACTTGTTTCTTCGGGACGCCAGCCCCCAAGCGGCTCAGGGACTCTTAGGAGAATAGGCCTGGCGACTGGTTGTAGGGTGGGCAAAATTCTGTTTTTGCCCACACGGAACACGGGTGGGTCGCGGTCCACCGCGCAAAATTCCAATTCAAAGCGACCACGAAATCCCTTCGTCGTCCGAGAACCACGTCGTTTTCAGTCCCACAATCGAACCCAGCGGAGAACCCCGCTCGTTGTCCGGGCGGCACCGCGAAGAAGCCTTGACTTTTGTGGAGCAATGTGATAAACTTATGTTCATAAGAGATTCGTGGGGGTGTATGAACCGCAATGGGGGGTTCACAGATTTTCCTCTTTTTAAGCACCCAAGTTTGAGTTGGTTGGTGACATGATGCCATGTTGATTGTTGAGGTTAATCGCAACAGTGACATCGTGGAATCCGGCCGTGTTCAAGGACAGGGGGTATGGTAAACAAAAAGTCACTACATTTTGTTACGGCGCTTGCTTTGGCGATCTTCTCATGCACGGCTAACGCCCATCTTCTGAACACCGTGGAGATGGTCAATACCGGCATCGGCGCCAGCAAGCCCGTGACCGTTTGGGGCGGCGGCATCGAGGGCGTGGAGGGATACGCCGGGGCGTATATGTTCGACAAGACCGGGGGAGCAGGTGAAGGGAAGCTCTGGTCCAACGGAACGATCAGCGGTTTCTGCGTGGAGCTCAGCGAGCCCGCGCCGGAGATCACCTCGAAGTACGATGTGATATCGCTGCAGGATGGACCGTTCAGCGGGCCTATGGGCACGGCCAAGGCCGACTATATCAGCGAGCTGTGG
>JARRQQ010000405.1:0-4735 GCA_037381725.1 Sedimentisphaerales bacterium | reverse complement strand
ACGCGGCCGACCTTCCCGTTGCGGAGTAGGCGGCCCGCAAGCCTCGGCCATGACCGGGTCACTTGCCCCGGCCGGCATACCCACATCCCTCCCTGAGCTTATGATCGTGACCATGCTTCACCACATCCGTTGTCGCCACTCGGCCGAACGATTCGAAAACCTCGTGAAGATCGCTCCCGATGACATCACCCGACAGATTATCTGCACAGATATCCATACTGTGTCCCTTTCATTTGCATCGACAACTGTGCTTCGACGGCGTGCCAAACCAAGAGAAAGGGTTCGGGAGACGCGTTTTGAGGCTGATGATGCTATCCACGCCAAACGATTGTGCTCCAAGGCTACATCGGGCGATCATCTCAGGCCCACAACGACACCGAATCCATAAGCATAATACGGGCCCCGCCGTACACGCAAGCTCTTTTTACGTTGTGCCTCCACAATAATTGAAAAACCCGCTTAGAGACCGCAAACCCAGAAACATCCACAAGAAGTCCATTATACTCCAAACACAGCGAACCTTTTTGCGGTAAAATGAGTGACAGATACGTTTCAGGATGGGTTTCACATGACGAAAGGCTGATCTCATAGGGACGAGATGTATTCTCCGGGAGGGCGAAATAACTCATGAATCCGCGCAGCAGGAAGGAGAAACAACTCATATTTGACCATTGCCTTGGCCTGATGCGGGCAGAACAGGCTGTTGCAGTCAAGGCATTACTGGCTCACAACGAAGAGGCCGCCCACATCTACGCGAGAATCCAGGCTGCTCTTGCGCCTCTGGAAAGCCTCCATCCCGAGCCGTGTCCGGCCGAACTGGCCGAGGGTACCATTCGACTTCTCTGCGACGCTGCCCAAGGGATCCGTGTGGCAGATCCCGTGGAAGCCGTTGACTCCTCTTTGCAGGAGATGGAGGATCGGGGGCAATGTTCCAGCGAGTTCAACGCGTACGATGCCGACGAAGCCGCCGTCATGGAGTTCTGGCCGGAAAGTAGAAACTGACCCCGCCGGTTTTGGGTTGCCGTTGTGCCGGCAGTCCCGTAGAGTTTGCGGAGTCGTCACTGTGCAACGACAAAATGTCTGAAGAGATTCGGAGTTGTGAGTTCATGGAAATCGATGATGCGATTCAGACGCTTGTCAAAGTCCGGCAGTCGATCGACAGTTGGGTCCCACAGACCACTACCCATCCAGATGTGTTGATTGCGGACTTGAACGAGTTGTATGTTGCGCCCACAGAGAACCGCAGTTTGGATGACCTGTTCGAGTACAGTGACGTCGGTAGTCCCTCCATCACGCTCAGCGTCAGCGTTGACGTGGAGTTCGATCTCAAGAGAGTGATGGAGAACCTGCGGACGAGGTTGCACATCGCACAGCCCGGTCGAGGGGATGATATCGGAAGGGATGGCATCGTGTGGTCGCACGGGCGGTATGATTTCGTGTACGATGATACTTTGGGGGCCCTGCGAATAACACACAGATACAGCCACAAACCGGTAGACACAAGATCCGTTTCGAGCGTAGCAAAGCCTCTGTCTGTAATGGAGTGCACGCCATGCGACTATATCTGATCAATCCCTCCAACCCGCTGGTCAACATTGCGAAAGTCAAGGAGAGCCGCTGGAACCGCTATCGCGTGTGGAAGCCGCTGAGCCTGATGGTCCTGGCGGGGCTGACACCGGCGGAGTGGGAAATCTCGATCGTGGACGAAAACCTCGGGGTGCCCGACTATGCGACCATGCCTCGGCCGGATCTGGTCGGCATTACCGCGTTCACCTCACAGGCGAACCGTGCCTATGAAGTGGCCGGCCACTTCAGGGGTCTGGGTGTGCCCGTCGTCATGGGCGGCATTCACGCCACTATGTGCATCGACGAGGTGTCAGTGCACGTCGACTCGGTCGTCACCAGGGAAGCCGACAGGGTCTGGCCGCAAGTCCTGGAGGACGTTCGCCAAGGCCGCCTGAAGCGCCGGTATGACGGAGGGTTCGTCGATATGGCTGATGTCGTGCCTGCCCGTCACGATCTGCTGTCTGGCAGGTACACTGTCGGAGCCATCCAGACCACGCGCGGCTGTCCCCTGAATTGCAGCTTTTGCAGCGTGACGGCCTTCAACGGCGCTCGCTATCGTCAGCGACCCATTGGCGACGTCGTGCGAGAATTCCAGTCGATTCGCGAGAGACTCGTTCTGGTCGTGGACGACAACCTCATCGGCACCCGACGGGAACACATCGCCCGCGCCAAGGACCTATTCCGAGCCATGGCGGCGGCGAACGTGCGGAAGGAATGGATCGCGCAGGCCACCATCAACTTCGCCGATGACGAGGAGCTCCTGTCGCTGGCCGCGAAGGCCGGGTGCAGCGGCGTCTTCATCGGTTTTGAATCCCCTTGGCCGGAAGGGCTCCAGGCGTACGGCGGGAAATTCAATCTTCTGCAAGGTCGGGACATCCGCGATTCCGTGCGGCGCATCCAACGGCACAATATCCTGGTGGTGGGTTCCTTCATTATCGGGTTGGACGTGGACAAACCGGGCATCGGCAGTCGGATTGCTGAGGTGGGCCGCCGGTACGGCGTGGACAACCTCAACGTGCTGTTTCTGACGCCGCTGCCCGGCACGCGGCTGTGGGACCAGATGAAATCCCAGGGCCGTATCCCCCTCGACGCCTTTCCGCCAGACTGGAAATATTACACGCTGACCTACCCAGTGGCGCGGTACAAGCACCTGTCTCTGGACGGCATTATTCAGGAGATGGTCACCTGCAACGCGACCTTCTATTCCGTGCCGCATATTCTCCGCAGGGTTTTCAGCAGCTTCTGGCATCGCCGCAAGCCGTGGATCAGCTTGGTGGGCAATCTCTCCTACAGGGGCAATATCCGTCGAGCCGCCGAGACCTACGCGAGCTTCAAGCGCTGCTCGGACAGCAGGCAGAGGTGATGTTGTGAGATCTGATTGAACCCATGAACAACGAACCTCCCCGGCAGAGTACGAACTTGGGAAAATACCCTTCTTGCCGAGCTTCAAAGTCAAGCGATCGTAATGCAAGAAGAAAAGATATGTGGTAAAGAGTTGCCGTGAATGCGAAGACACGGTGCCCGCCGGACATTGTATTAGATCACGAAGAGGATCGGAACGATGAGAGCTGAGTCGGGAAAGGACAATATGTTGACGCTGGTCGGAGAGGGGGTGTCGCCGGGATTGGCTAAAGGGAAAGCATTCGTCTACATAGACGTGCTTAAACAAGACTCTATTCTGTACAGAATAGACGATGCCCAAGTGGACGAGGAGAAGGCCAGGATTGACAAGTCCATCGATGACGTGCGGCAGAGCCTGGTTATCGACGCGAAGCAGATTGAGAGCCAGTTGGGTGAGGGGTCGGCGGCCATCTTCCTCGCCCAGAAAACCATGCTTCTCGATCGCTCCGTTGTGGAGGAACTGAAGAGAACCGTGGAGGCGGAGCGGATCAATGCCGAACAGGTGGTCAAAACGATCTTTGGGTTGTTGGCCGGGAGGTTCAGAGAATTGAGCGATGAAGTGCTCCGCGAACGCGGAGACGACATCGACGATCTATCGCGCAGGTTACTGCTCGCGTTGGCCGGAATTCACGCGCACACTCTGGAAAGCCTGCCGGCGGACACTGTGTTGGTTGCACGTCAGTTGCTCCCTTCGGATACGGTATTTCTCTCGCGGTCAACCACCGTCGCTGTGCTCGCGGAGTTCGCCGGCCGTGCGGCTCATGCGGCTCTTCTGGCCCGCGAACTCGGCATCCCCTGCGTCGGTGGAGTTCCCAAACTGCTTGAAACGGTACACACGGGGGACGTTGTGTTGGTAGATGGATCCGAGGGGAAAGCGGTGATCAACCCGGACTCTCGAACCCTGCAGAGATACGAGGACGCCCTTGGTAAAGAGCGAAAACGCAATGAATGGCTGGCGCAGGGCCACCAGGCCGGACGTGCGGTTACCTTGCAGGGAATTGAGGTCTCTGTCATGGCCAATGCACGAAGTCGCGAAGACGTGGAGCTGGCGATGAGGCGTGGCAGCGATGGGATCGGCTTGTTCCGAACAGAGCCTTTCTTTCTGTCGACCAAGCACTTTCCTTCTGACAAAGAATTTGGGGCGTTCCTTATGGACAGCCTGCGCCTCGCACGGGAAAAGCACATCGACGTTCGTCTTCTCGACATCGGGGCCGACAAGACCCCGATCTACCTGCATCTGCCGCCGGAGGCCGATCCTTTCCTGGGACGACGCGGCGTACGTGTGCTCCTCGAGTATCCCGACCTGCTCGACGCGCAGTTGCGCGCTATGCTCGAAGTCTCACAGCAATTCCCCATTGGGGTCTTGATACCGATGGTGACGACGGAGGACGATGTGGTTCAAGTGGCAGAAGAGCTCCATAGACTAGCCGACAAAATGAGCATCCGCGTATTGCCGCGTATCGGTGCGATGGTCGAGACGCCGGCTGCGGCGTTGTCTATCCCGTCCCTGAAGAAACACGTAGACTTCTTCAGCATCGGTTCCAACGACCTCACGCAATACATCATGGCGGCTGGACGAGAGAATCCCAGGGTTAGTCAATACTTCGTTGACGACCATCCGGCTGTCCTGCAACTCATAGAGTTGGCCGTGGCAGAATCCGGCGATACCCCCATCTCTCTCTGTGGGGAGCTTGCCGGGCGAATCGATGCGATACCCAGTGTGCTGAGCACCGGACTCAGATCGCTCAGCGTGGCCGCATCATTGGTT
>JARRQQ010000404.1:0-4765 GCA_037381725.1 Sedimentisphaerales bacterium | reverse complement strand
GTTGAAAAAGCGAGGATTGCCAGCCAACAGGCCGGTATCGCGGGCACGGAAGCCTCATTGAAACAGGCCGAACGTGATCTCGGGCGCAAACGCGAACTGCTCGGATCGAAAGATATTGCCCAGGCGACCTTTGACCAGTCTCAAGCCCAGCGTGATGAGCTTAAGGCCCAGCTCGAAGCGGCCAAGCAGACGCTGATATCGGCCCGGTTGAATCTCGAAGTGTTGAGGCACAATCTCGAGGTCGCGGACGCGGGAATTGAACAGGCGCGCGAGGCGATCAGTAATACGGTCATCACCTCCCCCATCAACGGCGTGGTCACCCGGCTTGACGCTGAGGTGGGCGAGATGGTCATCATGGGCACCATGAACAATCCGGGAACCGTCATTATGGAGGTGGCGGATTTATCCACCATGCTGCTCGTCGCCCAGGTGGACGAGGCCGACGTAGGCAAGCTGGCCGTCGGCCAAAAGGCGACGGTCTACGTCCAGGCCTTTCCTGATGAGGAATTCGAGGGCACCGTGGACTCGATTGCACTAAAACACCGATTGTCCTCGACGGGCACGAAGTATTTCAGGACTGAGATATTGCTTCACGGCGACGTTCGGAAACTGTACTCGGGCCTGACCGCCCACGTGGACATTGAGACCATTAAGCACGAGGGCGTGCTCTACGTGCCGAGCCAGGCCGTCTTGGGCCGGCCCGTCGATGACCTGCCTCTGGAGATTCGTGAGGAGTCCGATCAGGTGGACATGGGCAAGACGTACGCCACGGTGGTCTATCGTTACGTTGACGGCAAGGCCGTTGTCACGCCCGTCAAGATCGGCCAGAGTAACCTGACCCATACCATCATCGAGGCGGGCATCACCGAAGAGGACAAAATTGTCGTCGGGCCTTATAAGGTGCTCGAAAGCATAAAACACGATCAGATGATCCAGGATGAACGCGAAGCGAAAGAGAAAGAACAAGGCAAAGAATCCAAGGCTGACCAAGGAACCCCAGGCGACGTCAACAACGTTAACGACGCCAACGATGCCAACGATGCCAACGACAGTAACCAAGGCTGACGAACCGGCTACACAACCGCCCGCTGATAAACCCGTCATTCGACTCAAGGATGTCAAGCGTGTGTACAAAGTCGGCGTCGAACGCATACATGCTCTCGACGGGGTCAGCCTGGACTTGCACGAGAACGAATACGTTGCCGTGATGGGTGCTTCCGGCTCCGGCAAGAGCACACTTATGAACGTTCTTGGTTGCCTGGATAGAGCCACGTCCGGCTACTATGAGCTGGACGGGCAGAATACGACGCGAATGGGCGATGCGGCGCTGGCCCGCGTTCGCAATGAGCGCATCGGCTTCGTTTTTCAATCCTTCGAACTAATGGGCCGGCTCAATGCCATCAAAAACGTGGAAATGCCATTGATCTATTCGAGAGACGGCTGGTGGTCGCGCCGCAAACGGGCCCGGAATGTGCTCAAAAGGGTCGGACTGGAAGAGCGAATGAGACACCGGCCGAACCAGCTCTCGGGAGGCGAGAAACAAAGGGTCGCTATCGCCCGCGCGCTCATTTGCGAGCCGAGCATCCTGCTTGCTGACGAGCCGACGGGCAACCTCGACACCAAGACGAGCGAGGATATCCTGAAGCTGTTTGACCAGCTTCATCGTGAAGGGCAGACCATCATTCTGGTCACGCATGAGGAGAGTGTGGCTCGCCACGCCAAGCGGATCATTCGCATGAGAGACGGGCGCATCTACAGCGACTTGCCGAAGGGTCAGGATCCGGCCCACCGCAGTGAGGACCGAGCGGAGGGCCAAGGAGATTTGTCATGAGAGCTTTGCTACGGGTGCCTTTGGTCTTCTTTCGGCTCTTTTATCAGAGTGTGTACCTTGCCCTGGGCCAAATCTGGGCCAACAAGACCCGCTCGGTCCTGACCACCATCGGTATTGTGATCGGCGTGGCGTCCGTGACCGCCGTGATTGCGGCTTTGAGCGGCCTGAAGGCCAAGATTCTCACCCAGGTGGCGACCTTGGGAAGCAATACGATATTCATTCAGCCCAAACGTCCCGATCGGGGGCCTCAGCAACATGCGAACTACTGGACTATTCGTTTTTTACCCGAACAGTTTGATGGGATGCTCGAACATTGCCCGTCCGTCAAGCGGTTCGGGCGCCAGACGTGGCCCGGGAGTTATACCATCAGCCATCGTGACAAGTCGGTCGAGAACGTAAGGGTCGTCGGTATCGAGCCCGCCTGTCATCAAATCGAGAGCCGTCCGGTGACGCTCGGAAGGCCGCTGTCCGTGATTGATGAAATGCAGGTCCGGCAGGTTTGCATGATCGATCCCAAGCTGCGCAACGACCTTCGGCTTGATCGAGATTGCATCGGTCAATCGATCCTCGTCGGTCATAATACGTTTTACATTGTTGGAGTGGTGGAACCCCGCCCGGAAGGATTGTTCGGTGGAGGCCAGCAGGAGACTTCTGAGATCTTCATTCCCTTCAAGACCGCTTTCAAGCTGAGACAGTACCTCTGGGTTGGAGTCCTGGCTGAAAGCAAATCCGCCGACGTCTCGGAGGATGCGCGGGCGGAGATCACCTTCTTCCTCCGGCGTGCACGTAACATCAAGCCGGGAGATCCCGACAATTTTGAGGTGCAGTCTCTCCAGAATATCCTGGAGGTGTTCAACAAAATCACGTTCTACGTCACAATGGTAGCCGGCGGTATCGTGGGAATCTCCCTTCTGGTCGGCGGTGTTGGGATTATGAACATCATGCTTGTTTCGGTATCGGAACGGACCCGAGAGATCGGTCTGCGCAAGGCCGTGGGGGCGAAAAGGACTGCGATTCTCACCCAGTTTCTGATCGAGTCTGTAGTTCTGTGTTTCGTTGGCGGTCTTGTTGGAGTGGGCTTTGGCCAGCTCCTGACGATGGCCATCGCCAACATCCCGAAGGTCGAGCTGGACATGGCCTATATTCCCTGGTGGGCGGTTGCGCTCTCGTTCGGCTTTGCCGGTTCCGTCGGCGTCTTCTTTGGAATGTTCCCCGCCATCAAAGCCGCCAGACTCGATCCTATTGAGGCTCTTCGACATGAATAGACAAAAGACAGACGACAGACGACAGAGGACGGAAGACGGAAGATTTTCGATTTTCGATTTTCGATTGCCGATTTCTGTGGCGACGCGCACCACATCGAAAATCGGCGCATTGATCCTCATTTTCACAAGTGTCTGTTTTCTGTCTTCCGTCCTCTGCTTTTTGGCCGGATGTGACCAATCCGGTAAGAAATATCCCTATTCTTTTCAGATTCCGCCTGAGAAGACACAGGAGATAAAGCCGCTCCGGTTGAAGAAGGCTCAAGAACCCGCGGTCCCGGAGGTCAACGAGGTGAATGAAACGCAGCCGGCCGAGCTCGATCTGAGCCTGGAGCAGTGCCGCGCGTTGGCCCTTAAGAACGATCTCGACCTGAAGGTGCAGCTCATCAGCCCGACGATCGCCGCTGAGAAAGTCAGCGAGCAGGAAGCCCGGTTCGAGGCGGCCTTTACCGCGAACGTCAATTACGGCAAGACCGACACGCCCGTGGCGTCCACCATTGATATTGCAGGGTCAAGCTTGGACTACTACGCCTCGAACCTCGGCGTTCAAGTCCCTCTGCGGACGGGCGGGACCATTAACTTCAATCTCGCCGATAATCGGACCAAGACGGACTCTCTCTACTCGATCTTCAATCCTTCTTATGGCTCGGACGCGTCCCTCTCCATCAGCCAGCCTCTTCTTCGGGGTGCCGGCAAGCGGGCGAACACCTACGCCATTCTCATCGCCCAGTTCGAAGAGCAGGTTACCAACGCAGCCACGAAACTCGAGGTAATACGGGTCCTCGCCGCGGTGGATCGCGTCTACTGGCGCCTGTACGCAACCCGCCGAGAACTGGAGGTCCGTAAGAAGGAGTACGATCTGGCCGAGGCCCTTTATGAACAGGCCCAGCGCTTCGTGGCAGCGGGCGACAAGCCCCAGGTGGAGGTTATCCGGGCGGAGGCCGGCGTGGCCCAGCGGCTCGAAGCGATCATCGTAGCGGAGAACAACGTGCGCGATCGAGAGCGTGACCTCAAACGGACGCTCAACAAGGCGGGCCTGGGAATGCGGACCCCGACGGTGATCGTCCCTCTGACCGAGCCGGACCCCGTGCGCTACGACCTGGACAGAGAGCGGCTGGTGACCACGGCGATGGACAATCGAATGGAAATGCTCGAGCTGGAGCTTCAAATCGCCGAGGACGTCGCAACGGTGGACTACGCCAAGAACCAGGCTCTTCCCCTGGTCACACTGGACTACACCTACAATATCAACGGCTTGGGGTCGACGCGGGACGATTCTTTCGATTTGCTCTTCGATAAGAGATTTGAGGATCACCGGCTCGGACTGCAATTGCTGGTGCCTTTGGGCAACGAAGCGGCCAAGAGCCGGCTCCGACAGGCTTTCTATCAGCATAGCCAGCGTCTGGCCAGCCGGAATACGCGAGAGGCCATGATCGAGCTGGAGGTGCTCAACGCCGCCGATCAGCTTGAGGCCAACTGGCAGCGGGTTTTGGCCAGCCGGCAGAGTACGATCCTCGATGGGCGGCTCTACGAGGCCGAGGAGCGCCAGTTCAAACTCGGTTTGGTTACCGCCACCGACGTGCTCCAGGCCCAGGCGGATTTCGCCAATTCCCAGAGCGCCGAGATTCTCGCTCTGGCGGAATATCAAATCTCGCTGGTCGATCTCGCCTAC
>JARRQQ010000403.1:7232-10279 GCA_037381725.1 Sedimentisphaerales bacterium | reverse complement strand
CGCAGATCGTTGATGAGCTTGTCCGTATCGCCCCTGAATTTGGCCTTGGGGCCTTTGAGGACTTTGGCCGCCTGGACGCGCTCTTCTTTCAGGGCGGAAAGGCACCTGGCGAAGACCGCCTCTCCGATGAGCGTCAGCGGCTGGCCGAGATTCAGGGCCTCGATAGCCGTCCACTTACCGGTGCCTTTCTGGCCGGCCGTGTCGAGGATCAGGTCGATGACCTCGTTGCCGTCCTCGTCTTTGTGGCCGAGGATGTCACGGGTGATTTCAATCAGGTACGAGTCCAGCTCGCCCTGGTTCCACTCGGCGAAGCAATCATGCATCTGCTGGTTGGTCATGCCGAGACCTTCCTTCATCATCTGGTAGGTCTCGCAGATCATCTGCATATCGCCGTATTCGATACCGTTGTGGACCATCTTGACGAAGTGCCCGGCTCCGTTCTCGCCGACCCAGTCGCAGCACGGCTCGCCGTCGTCGGTCTTGGCACAGATTGCCTGGAAGATGGGTTTGACGTGCTCCCAGGCGGGCGGGGAGCCGCCGGGCATGATCGACGGGCCGCGAAGCGCTCCTTCTTCGCCGCCGGAGACGCCCGTGCCGATGTAGAGTTTGCCCTGGTTCTCGACGTACTCGGTCCGGCGGATCGTATCGGGGAAATGCGAGTTGCCCCCGTCGATGATGACGTCGCCGTCTTCGAGGTGGGGCAATAGTTTTTCGATGAAGGCATCGACCGCGGCTCCGGCCTTGACCATCAGCATCACCTTCCGCGGCCTCGCGAGGGCCTCGACAAATTCCTCGATGCTGTGACAGCCGATGATGTTTTTGCCCTTGGCCCGGCCTTCGATGAAGTGGTCCACTTTCGACACAGTTCGATTGAAACAGGCGACGGTGAAGCCCTTGCTTTCCATATTAAGGATGAGATTCTCCCCCATCACCGCCAGCCCCACAAGACCAATATCAGCTTTTGTCATTTTCGTGTAACCTCGTAAAATGAATTGTCGTTTCTCGTTTCTTTCACATATGATCGAATTGGTATAGACATTTGCTTCTTCATAGAGAAATGCCGTTTTTCATCATTTCGTATTCAACTGCTTCAGAAATTCCTTCGCCCTCTTTCTGGTTTTTGGGCTCTGGCAATTCAATTGCCGCTCGATAAATTCGAGAATTCTCTTCTTGCTTTTTACGTGCTGGTAGTATTGTCCAAACGCTTCAATCACAGAGGCCTTGGCTAAGTCCTTGCGTTCCTGCTCGTGGTGGGTCTTGTCGATATCCAGAAGCCTGTTGGTGATTTTCGTTTGTAACGCGGGTTTTGCATTTGCGATTGTCCCGGAGGCCTGCGCGACATACGCCGCGGTGATAAAGCTCTTATCGTCGAGCAGAGAATAGTACTTGTTAAACAGCTTCTCGAATTTCTTGCCCTTGTCCGCTCTTGTGAGATTCGCCAAGAGCTGTACGGCGCAGAGTTTGTGATATGTATTATCACTATCCAAAAGCTCGGCAAGGGTATCCCAGCTCGAATACAAGATTTCAGGCTTTTCTTCGCTTATGAGGAACAACACTTTGTGGCTATTATATCTCACCGTCTCATTCTTTGATCGCAGATTGCCGAGCAGTTCCGAGCGTAGTTGTTGATCCGTGATTGCTTTTTCTGCAATGGGTTCAATGTCGAATTCTTTGTTGTTCAGGTCGATGGACATACGTCTTAGCTTCGTCCGACAATCTCACTTGCCCGGGATCGTCGGAATAAATCCGTTGGACAACCGGTGCAGGACTTCGCCTGCGTGGTAAACGAGGAGAACCCCTTCGTCCTCCCTGTTCTCATAGTCGGCTATATTTATATCGTTCGGATTCATGTAGTCAAGGTTCACCCTCTTGCACCGCTCGGGGCTGATGCCCGTGGCGAGCACGACGTTGGCGCGGGGCGTTTCCACGCCATCGATAAACATGCCGATGCCCTTGACGTGGGTGGAATGGGCGATGACGCCTTTGGGGACGCCGGCGAATCGCTCCATCTGCTTGAGGAAGTAATCGCGGGTATGATAGCCGATCTGGTCGAGCCACTTGCCGTGGGTATAGGAAACTTCCGTGATATGGGGAGCGTGGATGATTAGCGTTCCTCCGTCGGCGAGAATCGGCTCCAGCTTATACATTACCTTGCCCGCCGTCCAGATGTCGTCGTACATTTCCGGGGCGAGGCCGAGAATGGTTTTGTAGGGTTTGTCTTTGTGTACGATGTGCACCTTCTCGGACAGGTCCGCAGCTCTTTCCCACGCCTGGCAAACAGCTCGTGTGGAACGTTGACGAACGATGCGGCCTTTTCAACAACCTTCCGCGTCGGCGTCCATTTGTTGCCGTTGACTAACGGATTCGTTATCACGGCGCCCAGCCAGTGAAAGAAGTGGATAATCTCGTCCCCCGCGATGCCGGGGAAGATGTACTTGTGCCCACCGGAGAAACCGACCACCTCATGTGGAAACACTGGACCTAAGATGAAGAAGGCGTCGTACTCGAAGATCAGCTTGTTGAGGGCGACGTCAACTTCCTCGCGGAACAGGCCATCGCTGATCTGCTCGATTTCGTCAGCCGTGATCTTGCCGATCGACCTAAAAGCCTGCGGATTGTCCCATTCGTGGTTGAAAAAGCGCACCGAGGCGTATTTGCCGTTTCGCTCATCCGGCGTCATGCTCAGCCGGGTGCAAAACTGCTCTTCGCTCATCGGCGGATGCGTGCCCAGCGCGACCAAGCAATCGACCACCTTGGCCTTCGGCCCCACGAATTCATAAATCGTCTTGAACACGTCGCCAATGGGGCCTGAGCGCGTGTTGTCAGGGATAAGCAGCAGGATTCGCTTGCCCGCATAGTCGTTCCGGGCAAAAAACTCGCCCATGGCTTCTTTCACCTGTGTATTCTCGATACACCCATTACTGTTTTGTCGCTCAATGACCATCGTTCCTTTGTCTATGCCTCCCAGATTTCAAAAAACGTCCACCGAAGTGAATACTATAAACTATTATTCACCGTATTCTTATACTTTTCTCGGTTTCAACTCG
>JARRQQ010000403.1:0-7189 GCA_037381725.1 Sedimentisphaerales bacterium | reverse complement strand
CACAAAATCCCAGCGTCAATCCACCATCGACCGTGATGCTGGCGCCTGTAATGTAGTCACATCGATTCGAGCCGAGGAAAGCAACCAATTGGGCGATTTCTTCGGTCGTGCCGATTCTGCCCGCCGGGACGGAAGTTAAGAATTTTTCTTGCCGATCCATCGGCGTCAGTTCCGTGGCGATGGCTCCAGCGACGATGGAATTGACCTGAATGTTGTATTCCGCCAGCTCGAGGGCTAAGGATTTGGTCAAGGTTTCCAGGCCACCTTTTGCGGCACTGTAGTGTGCGTAGCATCGTCTGGCGTCATAGGCGTGAACGGAGCTAATGTTGATAATCTTCCCACCGGTTTTGTTGTCCCGCATGATTCGGCCGGCATGTTGAGCGCACAAGAAAGGCGCCGTGAGATTGACCGAAAGCACGCGGTCCCAATCCTCTTGCTTAAGCTCCAGAACGGGACTTGGATTTTGCGTTGCCGCGTTATTGACGAGGATGTCCAGCTTGGCGACAGCCTCTTTTATCTTCGAAAACAGACGATCAATCGCTGAAGATTGCGACAATTCGGCTGCGATCATAAGCGAGCTGGGGCTGAGTTCCTTGACAATCTCGAAGGACTCGCGAAGAGTATCGGATTCCTTTGAGCCGTGGACGATCACCTGACATCCGTTGCGAGCCAGCTCGAGAGCAATCGTTTTACCGATCCCACGACTGGACCCGGTGACCAGTGCGATTTTACCTTCGAGTTTCATTCTTACCTCCGGAAACTCCGATGATCCGTTGCAGGCCTCTCACGCTCCCCTGTCCCGGCGCTCGACAAGTAAACGGATTTCTCCATTCGCAAGGGCATCAACGGAGAAGCCTGCGTGGAGCTCCTCCCCTGTACGCAGGATACTCGAATCGGTTGAGATATCTCGGATAATGTATTGGGCTTTTGAATCGACCGTGAACCATTCGGGCAAGGTATTGATCCGGGGCCAGTCTTTGGAAAAGCCCATGTACTGACGATAACGTGGAATATCGAAGATCAGCTTGCCTTCCCAAGGTCTTTCGGCCTTGAGGACGATGGCGAGGGCGTCGCCTGTTTGAGCGGCTCCGAGTTTGAGATCACTTCGCCAGGGCCGGGCAATCAGGCCCCGCGTGTGCATGAGCGCGTGCATGATGACGGTCCGGACACCGTTGGATTCGAGCTTCATGGTGCCCCAAAGCTCCGCCGTTTCGAGCGGCTGGTCCGAGCGGGCGACGTTCACGGCCATTTCGCGGTCGATCCACTCGAGGGCAGGCTTGACGGGCAGCCGGTTGACGAGGTAGATTCCGCCTTCGATAGAGTCCGCGTATCCGTCGATTGATTTGCCTTCCCAGGGGTAGTTCTTATATTGCGGCTTGAGCAGGTTGGCGAGCGTCCGCTCGACCTGGGCGCGATAGACCGGCTTACCAACCGCCATATCGTAGCACAGATAGCCGACGTAGTTGTAGCCCCAGCCGTCGCTGAGCGCCCCTTCGTGGGAGCCGGGCGTCTTGGCAATCGTATTGAGCATGAGACCGTCCGCGTTGAGGCCCCGTTCGAGAATCTGATCGAACATGTACTTGATGGCTTTCCGATACGGTTCGGCTTTTTGCGGATTGACGTGGGATTCGACGCCGAGCAGCAAGCCCAATCCGCCGATGATCTCGCAGCCGTGATCGCGCAGTCGGCTTGGGACGAAATCGCCTTTGGCTAAATAGTAATCACCGAGCCGCTCGGCCCAGGTGAGAAATTTCTTCTCGCCCGTCATGGTGTAAAGCCGGGTCAGGGCCGGGAGCTGCTCGCCGTTGACTTCCACGTTTGTCGAAACAATCTTCCCGTATGGAGTTTCAACTCGTGCGTACTTCCAAAGATCTTCCTCTATCCCTTTCATCCGGTCGAACCATTCGTCCTTGCCGGTGGCCTCGACGATGGCGACTAAACCGTCCTTGACGTATTCGGAGGCTTGAAAGACGACTTCGTCCCAGGGGAGATTCTCCATCTTGCCGCCCGTCGCAAAATCGTAGGGTACGGGAATTCTGTCGTACTGGTTGCACAGCTTCATCTCGGTGTGCAGAATGTCGCGGACCGGGCCGTCGAGTGCCTTTTGATCGACAACGTAGGCGGCCCAGACGAGGAAGGGATAGCAGTCGGCGGCGGTATCACGGTAGTTCCATTTGCCGTCGGCCTTGTAGAGTCCCGTGGCTGGATCGATCTGCTTGAGGGCCCGCTCGTGCAGCCAGCGATGGACTTTGCTGAAAGAATAGCCGGCTATCTCGGCGGACTTGGAAGCCTGCTTGAAAACCTGTTCCGTGGCATCTTCGGCAAAAGCAGCACAATGGCCGGAAAGAAATAAGGCAATTGAGAACGTGATGATTGCGTTTGTCTTTGTCATAATCGGTTACCTTCCAAACTTCGATTGCCCGTCTGCTACCCGCCGGAATTCGTTTATGTCAGCAGTGTTGATCGTAAACATATCGTAGTGCATCGGAATAGTCAAGCCGGCGTCAATATCGAGGGCGAATCGAACCGCCTCCTCGCAGGTAAAATTGCCTGCGAAGTCCAGCGTGTGCCTGAAATCGTCCCGACCGTTGATGGGCAAAAAAGCAACATCGATTTTGTGCTTCTTAAGGTATTCAACCTGTCCATCATAGGAAATCGTATCACCTGCGTGGAACACCGCTATACCGTCAATCTGGATGAGGTAGCTGAGATAGGGATAGCCCTTCTGAGGATCGAGATCGAACCGTTCGTGTTTAGCCGGAATCGCGTAAACCTGAATGTCATTCAGGCGCAATTCATCGTCGCCTTTCATCCCATAAATTCGCTCGTTGTCAATTCCGAAGCTCCGCATCGTCTGACGAGCGGATTCGGGCACGACGAAACGAGCGTAGGACGATCGATCGGCGATAATGGGGATGCTTTCAGGATCGATATGGTCCGCGTGGTCATGCGTGCAGAAGACGATATCGGCGTGCGTGACGTCTTCAGGTTTTATCGGCGCCGGCCTGATTCGCACGTGCTCGTTAGGCTTGCCTTTGGTTATCCTCTCGGCGTAGGTGCTCAGGTAGGGATCGATATAGATAATCTGTGTGGCGGACTTAAAGACGAATCCTTCCTGACCGATCCACCAGATTCTAAGGGTGCCCGTTTTGACCTGTGCCTCATTGATTTCGTTGACTAATGCGTTCATGACTGACAGTCGATGATGACCTTCACCGCTCCGGTTTTGCTTTTGTTGCAAGCGGTCTCGAAGGCGCTCACGGCATCGGACAAACTGAAGCGATGCGTGATGAGCGGATCCACCTTCACCTGCCCGGCTGATACCAGTTCGATGACGCGAGGAAAATCAGAATACATGGCATTCGAAGAGGTTCGTATCGTTCGTTCTCCGCTGAGCAACAAGGACGGGAAGCGAAGCTCATCTTCTTTCGTCGCCATCAAAACCAGCGTCCCGCCTTTCTTGAGGATTTTCAGCGATTCGAGAATACTGGCCGACGTGCCGACCGTGTTGAAAGCCAGATCGACGCCCCCGGAATCTGTTTTCCCCGTCACAAGGTCGCGTAGGCCCTTCGTGCTGCCGCTGAGATTCAAGGGAAAATCAACACCTACTCGCTCGGCGATAGCTATGTTCTCGGAGGCAATATCCGTAATGAAGGTTCGAGTCGCCCCATAAACCTTAACAAGCTGTGCGATCAACAGGCCGATAGGGCCAGCCCCGAGCACAGCTACTTTATCCAGCGGCTTTGGCCCGCCCACGTCCACCGCGTGAATGGCGGCTATGAGAGGATCGAAAAACGTCGCCTGCTCGTCGCTCACGTTTTCGGGCAGCTCATAAATCTGGCCGGCGAACGCCGGGCAGAATTCCGCCATTCCGCCGGGATAGAAGTCCATTTTGCCCCATCCCTGCCCGTGGCCAAGATGTTTTGTACGATCGCACAGATTCTCCCGCCCGCTCTGGCAAAAGGTACATCGACCACAGGTGATAAAAGTATTGACGCCGACGCGCTTACCGATCAGGTGAGCGTCGGATTCGTCGAAGACCTCGCGGACGACGCCCGTCAACTCGTGGCCGAGGATAATGTTCGGCGGATTGTCGATGTGCCGGCCGAGGGTTTGCTTGGCCCAGGGATTCTCACCGTGGAAGTAACGAACGTCGCTACCGCAGATGCCGCATTTCGAGACCTCGATCAGGACCTGCCCGGCTGACAGCGCCGGTTCAGGCGCGTCCGTCACTTCGATCTGCTTCGGAGATTTCAGTACGAGCGCTTTCATTGAGTCACTCATCCTTATCTTTGCCAAGCGGGTAGCTCCGGCAGATACGAATCGAATTCCGCGATGAGTTTATCCTCGTATCGGCCGGCGTATTCGCCGTTAATGAATTTAACGAAGGCTTCATCGTGGAACCGTTTCCACGATTCGACTTCGTCGCCGGGATTGATTGGATAGAACAGCGCCTCGTTCGTCTTGGCCGCCTCCATATCTCCCGGCGCATCCCCGATCATCAGAACGCGGTTCCTTTTATACTTACCTTTCGTAGCGTATTCAAGATGCTGAGCCTTCGTCCCCATTTCCTGTCCGGCGATCACGTCCACGTACCTGGCGATGTCATGCTCTTGCCACTCTCGCGCGAGCGCTTCGTTAGGCGTGCCTGAGACAACGACAACGTCTGTCAGAGGTCGAACCTTCTCCAATGTCTCACGCACGTATGGAAAGGGTGGCATCCCTTTGACGATCTCCTCGATAGCCCAGTTGACACGCTCGCTCCAAACCAGCGCCAGTTCCAGCTCACGTTTCGCTTGCGGGTCCGTAGCTTCGCCGATAGCCTGCTTGAGTCCATCGTTGCTCAACAGGCTCGTTGGATCATCCACCCAGGCGAAGTAATGCGGATATTGCGGAACCTGGAAGTTCCGCGCCCGGGTCATCGGATGACGCGGCAATAGCTCTGCAAGGATGCGATTGTTGGTCTTGTGCCGATTAGCGCCGCGGGTCCTGGAAAACAGATCCGCGAACTCTTTGCACTCACGAGCCGCCTGAGCAACCGGCTGCAAACCGAAATAAGCAATCAACCAGGGGCAGAAACACTCACGCTGTTTGATGCCCATCGTGTCGAAGACAGAGCCGTCAGAGTCGATACCGACGAAAAATTTGTGCCTCGGTTGAAACTCCTTGAGCGGCTTGGCCGGATCGGACGCCGTCATTTCGTATCGCCGTGGTACTTGTACTCTTTGACTTTCTTCGGCCCCCGCTTGTCGGACCTCCCGCCTCTCTCTCGCCGCAAGGGGATTTTCATACCGTCGGTCCGTTCGAGCCACGCGTACATTCGCGTCCGCAATTGTCCGATACGCTGCTTGTGCTCGGGCTTGTCGAAAAGGTTATGCATCTCGTCGGGGTCGTTCTGCAGGTCGTAAAGCTCGTCGGTGTCCCAGATGCCCTGGTAGTGGATGAACTTATAGCGGTCGGTCCGGACGCCGTAGGTGGTCGGCGTCTGAGGGAAGTTCGCCTCCCAGTAATACTCATAGAAGACGGCGTCGCGCCAAGGGGCGTTCCGGTCACTGAATAACGGGAGGAAAGATCGGCCGTCCATGTTGCCGGGGGCGCGGGCGCCCGCAGCGTCGAGAACGGTTGGCGCGACGTCGATGTTTTGGACAAGTTGCTCGATGACGGTGCCGGGCTTGATCAGGTCGGGGCACTTGGCCAGCATTGGAACGCGCATGGATGCCTCGTACATCTGGCGTTTGTCGATCAGCCCGTGCTCGCCGAGGCAGAAGCCGTTGTCGCCCATGTACACCACAAGCGTGGAATCGGCCAGGCCCTTGTCTTCGAGACATTTGAAAACCCGCCCGATGCTGTCGTCCACGCCGAGCAGCGTCTCGCAATATTGCCTGTAGAACGTGTCGAAATCCATCGCCCCGTGGTACATGTAGTCGACGCCGTGCCAACTGTTGCGCTGCTCTTTGACCCAGGCGGGCTTGCCCGCGTAGTTCTCGGGCGTGTCGGCCATGCTCGCCGGGTATTCGATCTTCGCGTTCTTGTATCTGCCGCGATGCCGCTCGCAAGGCTCGAACATGGCGTGGACCGCTTTGTGCGAAAGATAGAGGAAGAACGGCTTGTTGCGGTCCTTTCCGAGCCACTCGACCGCGTAGTCGGTCAGCAGATCAGTCATGTGGCCCTTTACCTTGACCGTTTTGCCGTCAATGTTGAGCGTAGGATTGAGATAAACGCCCTGGCCGCGGAAGCTGATCCACTTGTCGAAGCCGGGACGGGGCTGGTCGTCGCCGTGGCCCATGTGCCACTTGCCCATGAAAGCGGTTTCGTAGCCGATCTCCTGTAAATACTGCGGGAAGAAGACGACGTCCTTGCGAATGGGCGTCTGGTTGTCTACGACACCGTGGCGGTGCGAGAACTGGCCGGTCAGGATCGAGGCCCGGCTTGGCGAACAGAGGCTCGTCGTGACGAAAGCGTTGCGAATGTAAGCGCCTTCGCGGGCCATGCGGTCCATGTTGGGCGTTTCGAGGAACTTGGGCTTACCCAAAAAGCCCATGAAGTCGTAGCGATGATCGTCGCTGAGAATGAAGATGACGTTCCGGGGCTTGCGGCCCGCAATTTTCTGGAGTTTCTGGACGGCCTTCGCCGTAGTGCGGCTGCCCAGACCTACCGCCAGCGAGGCGATACCCACGGATTTGAGCAAGTCTCTTCTGGATGTAGTGTTTCCGGTCATGCTGATATTCCTCTGTGTTTACACGCCGCTGAACGCCGAGAATCCGCCGTCCACCGGGACGACCACACCGGTGACGAATTTGGCCGCATCGCTGAGCAGCCATATAACTGTGCCGATTAGCTCTTCGGGCTTGCCGAACCGGCCCATCGGCGTATGGTCGATGATCGTCTTGCCGCGGGCGGTCAGGTCGCCGGTCTTCTCGTCGGTCAACAGGAAACGGTTCTGTTCGGTCAGAAAGAAGCCCGGCGCGAGGGCGTTGACGCGGATGTCCTTCGAGTAGTTCTGACAAATGTGCACGGCTAACCACTGGGTGAAATTACTCACGGCGGCCTTGGCTGCCGAATACGCGGCGATCTTGGTCAAGGGCCGAAAGGCGTTCATGCTGGAGACGTTCAATATGACTCCGGCGCCCGCCTCGGCCATCTGTTTGCCGAAAACCTGCGTCGGAAGCAACGTGCCAATGAAATTCAG